>JBILFE010000086.1:0-8984 GCA_044351705.1 Luteolibacter sp.
ACCGGCGGCCCCGCGGGAATCCGGAGAAAACCCATATCCTATAACCTCTCTTCAACTTCTCCTTTACTGTGCAGGCACGACGGCTTTCACCCGCACAAATATCGTGGTGGCGCCTAGCGGCTTGGTCCCGCCGAGGGTCACCTCCACGGTTTGCACTTCACCGGTTCCAGAGGGGACCTGCGTGGCGGAGTCATCAATGGCCCAATCGCCGGTTTGGACGCCTTCCGCCAGGGTGGTCGAGGTCAGGATGCTGTAGCTGATGCCGGTGAGATCCGGATTGCGGCGGGTGTAGGTGAACTTGCCGGTGGTCTTGTTGAGTTGGACGCTGATCGGGTTGCACGACGCGCCGTTGTTCGGAATCAACCCGAAGGCGTATTCTTCTTCGTTGGTCAGGCCGTCGCCGTCAGGATCGTCGCCCGGATCGCGATCAGCCAACGGGATGGAAGTGTAGAAACCGATCCACGAGGCGAAGTTTGGCGTGATGTTGGCGGTGAGCAGCGGAGCGGGCAAGCCCACGGCATAGTTGTCGCTGTTGTCTCCCGTCAGCGTGACGCCGCCGGTCAGGGTCACTGCGATGCCGTCGGCCGGGTCCGCGCTGGCAAAGGTGCCCGTCAAGGTCCCCGTCGAGAAGCTCACCGTGTCACCTGTGTAGGGTTTGCCGTCGGTGGTCGAACCCGTGCCCGGCGCTTCCGCGTCAAGCGCTGAGGCCGATCCCGAAAGCGAGGCCGTCGGGTTGCCGTCATAGGGCTTGTTGGCCGCAGTGATTCCGGAGTAGTCCAAGGCTTTGGGCGTGAGGGTCTGGGCGACCGGGTCGGCTGAGCTATTGCTTGGGTCGTGAGTGCCGTCACCCAGATAGTAGGCGGCAATGGAATGGGGCGAGCCAGCCACCTTGAGGTCCGTGTGGGAGGTGTAGACCGCGGTTGACTCGGGGGCTGTTCCGGCGATCAATGCCACGGTGGCCAGCACGGTGGCACCGTCCCTGAATTCCACGTTCCCGCTGGGTGAACTCGATGCGCCGGCAACCGTGGCGGTGTAGGCGAGGGTGCTGCCGTATGTCTCGGAAGCTCCGCCGGTCGTGCGGGCCAGCGCGGTCGTGGTGGTCGACGACCCCGAGTTAACGGTTTGGGCGGGGATCAAGGGGTCTGAAGTGCTGGCGGCATAGGTGGGGTCGCCGCTATAGACGGCCACGATGTTGGCGTGGGTGCCGACCGCCAGCGTGGTGGTGGTGATGGTGCAGACGCCGTCGGTGCCGCTAGGTGAGAGGGTTCCGCTGCCGAGGGTCGCGCCGCTCGAGCCGCCGTCTTTCAGGAAGACGGACCCGGTCGGGATGTCGAGTCCTTCGCCTCCGCTCACGGTCACATCGAAGCTCAACAAATCGCCGTAGGCCGAGGGAGTGGTGTTTGCGTTGGCGGCCAGCGTGGTCGTTGAAGGGGTGCTGCCGACAAAATATTTGGTCGTAAGGAAGGCATTCATATCTGCCGTTTCGGTCGGATTCAGCGCACGGTTAAACTCGATGATCTCAGCGATGTCGCCGTCGAGGGTTCCTCCGTTGCTACCAGAGCCGATGACATGGGTGCCGCCGGCACTGTACGCACCGCCTGCGGCACCTTGACCGGTCCCGTCGATCCACATCTCCCAGGCAGTCGCCGAACTGGAGATTGCGAAGATGTGCGAGCCGGAGTCAGGCATGGCACAGTAGTTATTGATCCGCGACGACCGGAAAGTCCCCGGATAGGACAAACCATTCCCACTGTAGCGGAACCACTCGTCGGTGGGGTTGCCGGCACTCGAGCAGACCAGCGAGTATGCCGCCGTGCCGGGGTTGATGGTCGTCACGATGAAAACCGTGGCGGCCGACGGGAACTGGCTCGACAGATTCGCTGTCGTGAATGCGTCTCCGTTAGCCTTGACAAACCGGATGACCGGCTTGCCCATGAGGATACCGGTCTTGTAAGTGGGTGAACCGACGGATCTCGTGGCGTTGTTGTCCCACCCGGACATGTCCGTCCAGGTAGCCACCAGATCACCATCATTCAAGCCCGTGAGTTGCGACGCATCCAGCCACACCGTGACGCCGGCAGTGACGGGCAGCGCCAGTTGCGGGAGGACCTTGACGGTCACGGTATAGTCCCTGGTGATGACGGGGGCCGAGGAACTAACAACGTAATGCACCGGGCTGGTGAAGTCAAACTGGGCACCGGAAACAACCGGGTTGCCGTCAACGGTGCACGTTGCCCCGACGGACAGGGTGAACTCGGGGGCCAGCGTCGTCACATCCGTGCCATTCGCCACCGTCCAGGTGATGGTCCGGTCGGCCTGGTTAATGACGGCACCGGGACCGAAGCTAAGAATATTCGCTTGCGGGACTAATAAGGCGCTTTCCGTCAATCTGAAGTTGCTGATGGTTGGGAAAAAGTTATTCCCTGGATCTCTAACCCATACCTGAACGGATTTGGCGGTCCCCAGAGCCGTACGCACCGAACCTGACAGCGTGCCCAGACAGCTGCTCATCGACGTCACGGTGGTCCAGGGCAAACTGGTGGTGTCCAAAACAACCTCAAAATTGCTGTCCAACTCCCCCGGGGGGCCCCAATATCCATTGCCGACTCCAGCAGTAGTGAAGGATGACTCAACGATGCCTCCATTGTAATTCCTTCTCACGGAACCATTCCCCACCCAAGTCCCGGAAACCCAAAAGCCGTCAATCAGAGTGTTGGCGTTATAGGCATTATCGGACGAGAAGCCAATGAGGCAATTATTCAGGCTGGCGTCAGGATTGTTCAAGGAGAACGAGAGCGTGTAAACATGGCCCTCCACCGGCGTGAAGGGCAGTGTGGTCCTTGGGAACTGTCCGCTACAAGCAGTGCTATCGTAGAGCACGGTCCCCGAGGAGATTGTGAACAACGCGCTATCCGCCGGCGTCAGGTCCGTACTCGTCGCGGTCAGCCGGTAGCCCACGCCAGCGGTGTCGATTGACAAGCCGCTGAAGGTGGCCACGCCGTTCACCGCCGTCACGGTCTTCGTCCCGATCAATGTGCCGGGGCCACCGCTCGCCGGCGTCCCCGTGGTGATTTCGAGTGTGATAGAGGCTGAACTGTCAGCCACGAGGTAGCCGCCCGCATCCAGCACCTTCACCGTCGGCTGCGTGGCCCAAGCCACCCCGGGCTGCGCGCCACTGGGCGGGGTCGTGATCAGCAGTGCCGTCGCTCCTGCCGAGTTGACGACTTGGGCGGGGCTCAAGGCAACGGAAGTGCTGGTGGCATGGGTGGTGTCGCCTAAATAGACGGCCACGATGTTGGCGTGGGTGCCGACCGCCAACGCGGTGGTGGCGGGGGTGATGGTGCATGTGCCACCCAAGAGGGTGCCGGTACCGATCAGCGTTCCACCAGCGCCGCCGTCATACAGTTCCACGGTGCCGGTCGCAGTGGTGGGGTCTAGGGTCACATCAAAGCTCAGCGAATCGCCGTAAGTCGAAGGATTGGAAGAGCCTGAGTTGAGGGTCACAGTGGTCGTTGTCTCGGTCAACGTGGCGGGCCCGAGGACACTGACCTTGTCCAGGAAAACGCCGTCGTTGTCGCCTTGACCACCTCCGTAATGGTTTCCGAAGGTGATGGTCGCCGTCGTCGTGGTGTCCGGAGTGAACGTGAAACTGTGCAGCGTCCAGGCAGCGTTTGCAGCGGTCGCCTGAACGATGCTGGCGGCCGGGCCGGCAGCAACAGCCACCGGCGATCCGTCGGCACCGCTAACCAACCCATCTGCGACACTCACGGTCGTGTCCATATAGCCTCCGTTGCCCCGCCTCTTTTCGTAATAACTCACCGTGTAGGTGTCCCCAGCGGCGACCGCTAAACTCTGTGAGAGGGTATATACGCCAGTTGGACTGTTAAGGTTAAAGCAGAACGCGCCGTCCGGGGCGGTCATACCCCAGGCTGTAGCCCTAAAATACCACCCCATGCCGCCCGTAGAGGCGGTCCATCCTGGCAGGTTGGCCGTGTCGCCAGCCGCTATTGCAAGCTGGCCCGAGCTCCCCGGAACGGGGTTGCCCACCTCAAAGCTGCCGTTCGAGATCATCTGCTGGGCGGAAGCCGGGGTGACGAAAAGGCCCAGGGTCAGCGCCGCGGCGAGGCCGGTGAGCATGCGGCGGAGTGGCTTGGGTGGCTGCATGACGTTGGGGGTGTCATGGCTGGTGGTGACTAGGGCCGCGGTGCCGGGGAGGCGGAGGCGGGCTTGAGTGCTTGTTGTGGTTGATTTCATTGTCTGCTGTGTTTTCCTGGTGTGAGGTTGGGCTTGGGTTGGTTGTTAGACCGGATGCTAGTGCTGTTGGCCGGAACGCAGGCTACAATTAAAGAATGGGGGGTTGGCGCAAAACCCGCAAGACCCATAAACATGGGTAGTCGCTAAGCGGGTGGTTCAACGAAGCAAGGATGGTTCATTGGACCCGGACCCACGCCGACTTGACGATTTCATGCGTTGAGCGTAGTTTCTCCCCGAAGCCACGAAGCGGAACCTATGAATACTCCCACCTTGGATCGAGTGCTGACCGACGCCGGACAACTGGCTGAGGATACCAATGATCCCCGCTTGAAGGGGGGTGCGGCGCAGGGTGTCAAAATGGACGGCCCGGAGTAGGCGTCCGGCGTGGAGTAACGGAAGCCCAACATTCATAATAACAGTCACCCAAGCCGCGCCGTCATGGATACTGACCCCTGACATCCGTCCTCTGACCTCTGATTACTGATTACCCCCACTGCCGGTGGAGGAATTTGGCGACCGCTTCACCGCGGGAGTGGACGTGGAGTTTGGTGTAGATGTGCTTGACGTTCATGCGGATGGTTTCGATGCTCAAGCTCAGGTGCTCGGCGATCTCCTTGTAGGCGGCGCCGCGAGCCAACAACTCGAGCACCTCGCGCTCGCGCGGCGAGAGCCCGGGCAACCTGGAGGCCCCGCTATCCATCTGGTTGAAATGGCGCACCACTTGGCGAGCGATCGTACTGCTCATCGGCGCGCCTCCCTCGTGGACCTGGCGGATCGCGTCGATGACTTCCGCGCTGTCGGCGCGCTTGAGCAGGTAGCCATTGGCACCGGCCCGCAGCGATTGGAAGATTTTCTCACTCTCCTCATACGACGTGAGCATCAGGAATTGGAGGTTGGGACAGGATGCGCGGAGTCGCCGCAGACACTCGATGCCGTCGATGCCGGGCAGGTTGATATCCAGCACCACCACCTCGGGTGGGAGGAGCGGAATGGCGGCCAGCGCGGCTTCCGCAGTGGCATAACTTCCGCGGCACTCGAAGCCCGCGAAGCTGCTGATTTCCCGCGCCAGGTTTTCGCGCACCCACGCGTCGTCCTCGACGATTGCGACTCTGATTGGTTTGTTAGGGCTCATGACGGTTTAGTGGGGTCCAAGCTGACTTGCAGGGTGATGGTGGTGCCTTGGCCGGGAGCGCTGAGGATGTGCAACTCCCCGCCAACGGCCGCGAGCCGGTGGTGCATGTTGCCGAGGCCGTCGGCACCGGCTGCGGGGCTTACTGGATTGAATCCGCACCCGTCATCCCGCACCGTCAAGGTCAAAAGCCCGCCGTGTACGGTCAAACCCAGCCACACGCGCCGTGGCGCGCCGTGTTTGACGGCATTGTTGAGCGCCTCCTTGGTCGCCAGAAACAGGTTGTGGCGCACCTCCGAGGCCAGCATCACATCCGGCAGGATCAAGGGAATGTCCAGTTCGCAGGCAATCCCGGCGGGGCGGAGAAATTCCTCGGTGTAATGGACCAGATAGGTGGCCAGGCTGTCGAGCGTGTCATTGCGCGGGTTGACGGTCCACACGACCTGATCCATGGCCAATACCACCTCACGCGTCGTCTCGGCAATCGCCGGCTCGGTCAAGCCGGCGGCAAGCTTGCCGAGCTTGGTGAGACTGCCGCCGATCTCGTCATGCAGGTCGCGGGCGATGCGGGCGCGTTCCCGCTCGGTGGCCCGCAGCATTTCCAGGCGCTCGATGCGACGCCGGTGACGGCGCTGCACGCCCGCCAGGATCCCCCACCCTAACAGCCCGGCGGCGGCCAGAGGAACGAGCACCCGGAACCAGGCGGTTTCCCACCAATACGGCTCGGCTGTTAGATCAAGCACCGCGCCGGTGGGGTTCCACACGCCCTCGCTGGTGCAGGCGCTCACCTCGAACTGATAGTGCCCGGGCGGGATCTGGGCGTAGGTGGCGGTGCGCAAAGTGCCGGCCTCGAGCCAGTCCTTGTCGACGGGGCGCAGCCGGTACCTGAAGGCGATGGTTTCCGGCTTGGTGAAGGTCAAGGCCGTGAAGGCAAACTCGACGCGCCGCTGGCCGGGCACGAGGTGCAGGTGGGTGCTGGCATGGCCCAACTCGAGCGGCGCGCCGGCATGGTGGGTCTCCGGACGTCCGCCCGCTTGGTAAGCCGCCACGGTCTGGCCATTCGCGGTGACCCGCTCGATCACCACGGGCATCGAATACGGATTTTCCTTGAGTTCGTCGGCAACCACGGCGGCGATGCCGGACTGCATGGCGAACAACAAGCGGCCATCCGTGCCGCGCTGTGCGCCGGGCCAGAAATTGAAGTTCGCCTGCAAGCGCAGCAGCCCGTCATTGCGCCCGTAGGCCACCGAGCGGACCCGCGTGGCCCGCCCTGCATCGCAGTCGTCGAAATCCTTTTGGCGCACGCGGAAAATGCCCCGGTTGCCCGCGAACCACAAGCGGCCGCGCTCGTCGGGCAGAATGTTGCAGATGTAGTCGTCGTGCAGCCCTTGGGCGCTCCGCCACTGGCTGAAGCGGCCAGCTTTGAGCCGCCCCAGTCCTTGGCCCGCGTAGCCTATCCACAGGCTGCCGTCCGGCGTGCCTAACAGTCCGCGGATCTCGCACGGTTCCGCCAACGTGGCGACGGTTTCGTCGGTCACGACCTCACCATGCACCCGCAGCAAGCGGCGGCCGTAGGTCGCCACCCAGCAAGCGCCGGCGGTATCCATTGCCAAGGCAATGGCCGACCCGCCGCCGGGAGGCAATTGGAAGGTCCGGAATTGACCGTCCTTGCGGCACTGCACGGCCTCGGCCCCTCTGGGCCCGATCCAAACCTCGCCGCTGGCGGTCACCAGCAGGCTGCCAACATCATTATTGGCCAAGCCGTCGGTTTGGACGAGGGTTTCCGTCACCGCCCCGTTTTGCCAGTGCTTTAGTCCTGCGTCTTTCGTGCCGATCCAGACCCCGCCGCGGGGGTCGGCGGCCACGCACTCACTGTTGGATACGGGCCAACCGTTCTCAGGTGACAATGGGGACCATTCCTGCCCCGGACCTGCGCTGCGCATAAGTCGTCCGTCGGGCCAGACGACGGCCCACAAGGTCCCGTCCGTGTCCTGGCAGAGCGACTGCACCGGCTCAAACTGGGTCGCGGATCCGGTAGCCAGCAACTCGACGACCCTTGGCTTCAATTGATTCAAGCCGCCGCCGCGCGCGCCAACCCACAGATTCCCCTCCCGGTCTTCCTGCACGGCGAGGATGGTTTGTTGCGGCAGAGGCACCGTCACCCCGCCGTCCTGATCGAAGCGGATCAGGCCGGCTTTCAATGTGCCGAGCCACAGGCAGCCGACCCGGTCTTCACGCATGACCGTAGGGACCAGCTCGGGCATATCGGCTGGCACCGCGCTGAGTTTCACCGGTGGGCCGCCCTCGGCAAGCTTCCAGAGCTGCCGGTCCCAGTAACCCCAGATTCCAGATGGCCGGGCCCCGGTGATGCGCCGGAACGACTGCTGCGCCAGCGGCAGAAACCTGCCCTCCCGGAAGACGCCCACCCAATCCCCTTGGGCAAACCAAAGTTGCCCCGTCCCGTCCCTTGCCAGTTGACAGGCACTGCCACCGGGTAACCCATCCGCCGCCGTGAACATCCGCACCTGCCCGTCGCGAATGCGCAAGACCACACCGCCGGAGTAGCAGACCCACACCGCGTCGTCGGCGTCTAACGCCATGAACCGTTCCCCGGCGTCCATGTACCCCCCTGGAATTTCCGGACCGACCGCCATGGTCGTCACCCCCTGATCCACGCAGAGCACCACGCCTTGATCCTTCGCCACCCACAAGCGACCGCGCCGGTCGGCCAGCACCGCCTTGATCCCGCCCGCCGGTGCCCCGGCCGCCGTCACCGGGAATGGCTGGAAGCGCATGCCGTCGAAGCGCACCAAACCCGTCTTGGTGGCCACCCACAGGTAGCCATCGGGCGTTTGCTCGATGCCCACCACCGTGTTGTCCGGCAAGCCCTCGTCGGACTGCCAGGTGCGCACGACCCACGGCGGCGACGCGGCGGCCAACACCCCTATGGCCAGCAGCGCCAGCAAGCCCGCAAGCCAAAGCACCGGGATCCGACCATGGATAGAAGCGATCACAGGGGAAAGCCTATGACAGGAAAACCGCAGACCTCAAAACAAATGCGCAATCTCAAGAAATTTCCAGACTTTGAAAAAATTAACAAGCCCATTTTATCCCTGGCTTCACATTTTTGGTTAGATCACTTTCCGCTAATTCCCCGGCGCCCGATGATGAAGCACGAACGAACGGGTGCCAGCGTCAATTTCACCCGGGTTACCGGCTGACCGTCCTCGACGGCGTGCGTGAATTCGGGCACGGCAAACTCCCCGTTGTGCGGGTCCCACAACTCGGGGGTGAATTCCCCCCGCAGGCGGACCGTGGTGGTCACCTGCCGGTCGCCAAGGTTGGCGAAGTAATAAACCTCGGTGCCGTCCTTCACCCGGTGGATATACCGCAGTTTGTCCGGGCCCGCAATGTCCACGTCATAAACCTGGAGCGCCTCGTCGAGCGCCTGCCGCAGGCTGGACTCGTTGGGTGAATTCAGATAGATAGTGCGGCCGCCATGGTCGCCTTGGTGGACTATCAGGGATTCGCCATGGGCCAGGTTAGGGCCAGCATCGAGATGGACTTCAAACTCGCGGATCGCGGGATGTCCCGCGGAAAC
>JBILFE010000088.1:0-8931 GCA_044351705.1 Luteolibacter sp.
GCTCCCTTTGCATGTCACCCAAGCCAAGATCCAAGTGAAAGCGGACGAATTGCCTCCCGTCCAGACTTGCTTCCACCGGGTGGCGCGCACCGCCGTAAGGGGCCCCTTTCATGAGAAAGAAACCCAGCCGAGTGGCAGACACCGCGCGGATGCGGGCGTGGCGGGACCGGAAAGGCGGCACCAAGCCCGCCGCCCCGCCAGCGGCCCCCCACTGTTCTGGAGCATTGGCTGGCCAAGTGGCGCGAGTCCATGAAGGAGCGTGGCAACGCGCCCGCCACCGTGGTGAGTCAGACGGACCATGCCTGGCATTTCATCCGCTGGTGCCATGCCAGCGAGGTCAGGGATCCGTCCTGGATTTCCGCCGGACTGGTCCATGCCTGGCTTGACGCCGTCGAATCCATCGTGACCCGCTGGGGCACTCCATTATCACGCAATTCCCTGGATGGCCGCATTGGATGCGTGCGCAGGTTTCTCGGTTTCCTGTGTGAGAACCGGGCCATTCCATCGAAGACAGCAAAATAGGCTTGGCACGTCTGCCAATAACAGCTAGACGCAACGGGTGTGAATACCTTCACACCAACAACTCCAACAACCATGAAATCGATCTCCACCTTGCTGTGCCTTGTCTCCTGTCTGATCCTTCCACTCTCCGCCAAGGATGATGCCCCGCGCGGATTCACACCGCTCTCGGAACTCAAAGAGGCTCAAACCAAAGCGGAGGGCAAGAAGCTGGTGGTGCTCGTCGTCAAGGGGATGGACGACGCATGCCCCAACTGCGCTGCCGCCCTGGCAAACGGCCTCAAGGCGGTTGGCTCAGGCGTCGTCAAGGTGTTCGCCCGCGCGGAAACCATCGGCAAGGCGGACGCCAGCGGCTTCCCCAAGGCCCTCCAGGAAAGAATCAAGCAGATGTTCACAACCGGTGCCGCGGTCACCTTTGTTGTATTCAATCCCGACATGTCCTCAATTATCGTCGAGGCCAGCCGCAAGGAACTCCAGAGCGACAAAAAGGCCACCGCCGAGTTCAAGCAGAAGATTCAGGAAGCCCAGAAGGCGCTCAAGTGATTGCTCACGGCCTCCGGCATTATCCGCTGTCAGGTATGGTCCTTCGTGCTGCGCAAGTCTCCTGGTGCTGCTTGCCGTCATCTTCTTGAGCGGGTGCGTCAGCCACAGGGCCGCGAAGCACACCTATTCCCGACCAGCCCAGGGTCAAACCGCGTGAGGAAGTCGTTCAATGCAGGCCTGATCCGGTTCCACTGGGCATGCTGTCGCCGTGTTCGTCGGAGTCTCGCACGAACTCCTATTTGAGCCTTTCAGCCATTCCCATTCCCCTTGGGCAAATACGTTAGGGCCTCGCGGATCGAGCTTGGGCGGAGCTTCAAGAGCGACAGGATTTCCGGATAGCCCATGTAGCCGCAGTTGTCGCAGGCTTCGCGGTTGCCGACGGAGCGGCAGCAGCGGAATTCCCGGTTGCGGGCATAAACCACGCAGACGTCGGTGGGGCGTTTCCAGGAATCGTTGCGCACGTCCCGCAGGGCCGCGACGGAATTGCAGATCGGGTAGCGGCGCTTGAGTGCGAGAATTCGGTCGATAATCGGGCGCTTTTCCTCCAGCGAGAGGAACAAGTTGTCCATTCCATAATACGGCGTGTGGAAATAAAAGGAGACCGCCTTGACCTGTGGGATTCCCGCCACGAAAGCCGTGAATTCCTCCAGTTCGTCTGCATTGCGGCGGTTGAGGGTACAGTTTACGATCAGGTTTGGGTGGAGTGAATTTCGGATGTTGGACAAGACCTTGTCATAGTCATTGCCGCGCAGACGTTCACTGGTCTGCTTCAGGCCATCAATGCTGACGAAAACCGTGTCGGCCGAGGTTTGCAGCGGCAGGGTGCCGTTGGTATAGAGACTGCTCACCAGAAATCCAAGGTGCCGGGCATGTGCGAGCACATCCTCCAGGTGCCGCTTGCCGTCGCGCCATAGCATCGGTTCGCCACCGGTGATCGCCAGGAGCCGGATCCCCTTGCGGCGCAAACTCTCCAGTCCGCGGCACACCTCATCCCAAGTCATGTCAGGGATGCCGGTATTGGCGACGGCGCAGTGCTCACAACCTAGATTGCACTGCTCGGTCAGGACAAATCCGCCGATGAAAGGAATTGGCCGCCGTAGCAGCCGGGTTTGGAAGAGATATTGGGCGCCGTGGATGGCGCATGCCGTCACCGCGCTCCAGTTCATGGCTGGGTTGCGGGTTTTTGTGAGGCAGCAGGCTTCGCCGGCAATGCCTCCTGTTGCCTGATATATGCCTCGAAGCCGGTGAAGAAGTCGCTGGTTTTCCGTTGGATCACCGACCATTCAAGGACACCTATCTCGTGCTTCAGGGTCACGCCCTGCACATAGGTGATGGTGCGGAGTTTGTCGTTGTTGCTGATGACATAACTTCCGGCCGAGGCCGTCATGACGGGCATCCCCCATCCTGACACCTGATGGTCGAGCAGAGTGAAACGGACCGTGTTATGCTCCCGGTCTAGCGTCTTCTTATAGGTGGCGGTGGACGTGCACACCTTGTAGTCGCCGCGGTATTCCACCGTCTGCCAGTCCGGGCCCGTCTTGAGCAGCTTGAGTTCCGATTCGTGGTAAAACCCCTGCAGATGTTTGAAATCGAAACAAATGGATAGAAGGTCCGCAGCCTGTAGTGAACTCTGAAGAACATGCCGTGCCGTGTAGGTGGCCCCGTCCTTGGTATAGGTCGATCCGCTGCCGGCTACCGTCTCCGCCGCGCTTGCTGCCAGATCCGTTAGGTCAATGACGGCGACAAGCGTGAACACCCAACGCAGGAACTGCTGGAAGATTTTCTTCATAAACGTATTCTATCAGGAAAAGGTGTCGCGCGTGCGGCGGACCAGACCGTGTTGATGTCATTGAGGGCAAGCAGGTTCTGGGCGAGGTGCACCCAATGGCAACCAAGCGTATTGAGCGCCAGCGATTCCCCGGTTTCCTTCTCGACGAAGCCGAGAGTACGCAGCAAGCGGAAAATCCCGGGGAAATCCCGCTCCACATCACGGCCGAAGCGATCATGGTAGGCCGCTTTGGGCACTCTCGTTTCATAGAGCCGCCAGTACATCCAGAACATGCGTTCCAGTCTGGCGCTCACTGGCATGCCGATTGCCGTGGGGAACCGGCCCTCGTCAAGGGCCGCATTGTAAGCGGTCACCGAAAACGTGTTGAAGGTGAACGTGCGCCCGTTGTAGGAGGCGGCACCGGCGCCAAATCCCAGATAGCGGTCGCGTGTCACAGAAGAAAATGCCGCGGTGTGCTGGCGCATGAAGCTCCATACGGAAGCCCGCACATAGCCGTGTTCCGCCAGCATTTCACAGATCAGGCGATACATTTGCCAGCGCACCCGCTGTTTTGGAACGACGACGCGGTTGCGGGCGACCCAGCGATCCACCGTGGCATAGGGAAAGGTGAACAGCGGATAGCAGGTGATCTGGTCAGGTTCGTGGCGGATTGCCTCTAGCAGATCGCGCCGCAGGTCTGCGGTGGATTGGCCGGGCAAAGCGAACATCAAATCCAAATTCAGAGTCTGGAATCCAGTGTCCTTGAGGATCGAGCAGGCGCGGCCTGCCGCAGCTCCGTCATAAGGACGACCAATGTGACGGAGGAACCGGTCCTGATAGCTTTGCACGCCGAGGCTGACCAGTCCGAAACCAAGGCGCCGCAAGGTTGTGGCTTTTGCAGGGGTAACGTCGGCAGGTGTGGTCTCAATGGCGGCTGGGCCAGGCATCGCGAAGCACTCGCGCAAGTGGTCCATCACTCCGCCCAACTCGTCCAGCACCACCGTTGGCGTGCCGCCACCGAAATACAGCGAGCCAATCTGCAGCCGCCCGTAGCGATCACCCGCGCGCCGGATTTCGGCGCGCAATGCCCGCATGTAGCGGGCGGCGAGAACGGGATCATAAGCAATCTTGTTGTAGGGACAGAATGGACACAGGTGGCGGCAAAACGGGATATGGACGTAAAGTGCGGCCGAATCGCCGGTCAGGCTAGCCGGCGGTTCGTGCTGGCGAGTGAACGTCAACGTGTCCGCTTCGTCCACCATTCGTCGCCTCATGAACCTCGCACACTGTACCAGCATAATAAAATCTTCCCGCACGGATTTGCTTGCGCCTCAGAATACCCGTCAGCGTCCTGCTGCCAAGAAGATTGCCCGCAATCTTGCGCGCGCCGGGGGTACCGAGGCGGTGCGGTTCAACCGCATCCACGAACTTGTCAGCGGCACCGATGAGGCAGCAGGGTGGGAGTAAGCACGCGGCCAGACTGCCTGCTGGCGACGTCATCACAAGGCTTGCGGGCCAGTAACCCGGTTCCCCCGAATTCCGCATGCGTGACTTGGGGGGATTGAATGGTTTTGGGTTTTGTCTTGTTGGAACAGCATCTGCGGGTTAGGTATACTTCCATGTACCTGCCCACGCCCTGCTTTACCCTGGTCCTGTTGCTGTCATTGCCCTTAGCCGCCCGCGAGTGGACCAATCAAGGCGGCCAGAAAATCGAGGCGGATTTCGTTTCCTGCGATGGCACCACTGTGGTCATGAAACGGGACGGCAAAGACATCAGTTACGCCATTGTTAAACTTTCCGCTGCGGATCAGGCGTTTATCAAAGAGCAAATGGCCGCCAAACCCGCTGCAACTACGCCAGCCAAGGCGGTCACCGGCTGGCTCCGGGATTTCGCCATTGCCAAACCCGCGTTCGCGGAGGCCAAGCTCTATCTGGCCAGTCGCAACGCCAAGGCCGTCTATCAGGCGTTTGCCAAAGGCGATTTTCCGCCGGAATGGAGCACCAACAAAAAAGATGTTAAAAACGAATTCGCCTATGATGTCGCCACCGCCAAAACCATCGTCTATGTCCCGGCCACCTATGATGGCTCCAAGCCGTTTGGTGTCTATCTGCACGTTAGCGCCGGCGACGACGGCGAAAACATGGAAAGCTACGCGCCCGTGATGGACCGGCTCAACCTCATCTACATCAGTCCCAAGGGCACCTCCAACGACCAGCCCATGCTCCGCCGGATCAAGCTCGCCATCGACGCCCTGAGTGCGGTTCGGGCGCAATACAAGACCGACCCGAAACGCATCGGCGTCGGCGGCTACTCCGGTGGCGGCCACATCGCCATGCTCACTCATGCGATGTTTCCCGAGACGTTCATGGGGTCGGTGAGTCACGCCGCGCAAAGCTATCTGCCCAAGCCCGGCAGTTGCGGCCACTTCCCCGGTTTGGAAGCCCGGGATTTGAAGTCCGGTGTTCTCAAGGAGCACAAATGGTGTGTCATCTCCGGCGACAAAGACCAGAATTACAACGAAATCAAAACCACCTCCAAGGACTGGGAATCCAACCGGATGAATTACAAATTCTTCGACGTGCCAGGCATGGCCCATTCCAATGCCGAGTCCGACCGGTTGGAAGCCGCCCTCAAATGGATCGGCCTGTGAAAGATATATCCATGCATCTTCTCCTCAACGAGGCCATCTACCAGAGGGTGCCAGATATTAGTGACCAGTCTTCAGCCAATTATCGAGGTCGCGACGGAGAATGAAATCGACAAGGCGCAAGGTGTCCCCCGGTCCGATTTCAAAGAGCATGCGGTAGTCGCCCGCAACCCGTGCCCGGAGCGTCCCTGGGCGTAGCTTGAGCGCACGCACTGTTTTCCAAGCTGAGGGATCGCCGCCGGCGAGGCGCCCGGCCAATGCGAGGGCTGCGGCAGCGGCCTGCCGCGGCTGGTGCCGCAGCGAGTCGCGGAAAGCCACTCCGTATTCGGGAATTCGCAGCGCCTGTCGTTCCCATTCGACGCCAGTGCTAGCGGAATCGTCGTCATCGTGATGGTGCTCGACGGACTTCTCCGGTTCCTGGTTCTCTTGGTGCTCCTGCTTTTCGCGGGCGCTGCGGCGCAATTGGTCGCGGGCGGCATGGAGGTCCCGGAGGGCGCGGTTGCGCTCATCATGCTCTACCTTGAGGTTATCCTTAAGGCGGCGCAGACGGTCCCGGAGTTCACGGGTTTCAGTAGGATCCGGCAGTTCCGTGGCAGTGGTTCGGGCGGTGGATTTGTTCTTGGAAAGGGGCATGGATTTATCAATGGCTTCCTCCCGTTTGGTGAGGGTTTCCTGCATCGAATCGATCTGGGCCTTGAGTCGCTTGATTTCGGTATCGCGCTTGCCCACCCGCAATGAGGTCTCCGCCCTAACTTTTTCAATATCCATGGTATGACGGGCTTCGTCGAGTGATGCCCGTGCCGTGGCATCCACGACATCGTATGCAGCTTCGTTGTCATCAAGGCCGAGAATGTCTCGGGCATCTTCAATATCATCAATCATCGCGGCCTGATTGACCCATCCGCAGACTGGCAGAACTCCACGCGCAATCAATATCCCGAGAGCCGGGTCGGCTATAAGAGCCGCATGTCCAAGTTCGGCGAAACACACTTGAGCCGGTAAAGGGTCTGCGGAGCGCCCGATTTCAAAGGCCTCGCGGGCTTTCTCGCACAGCAGTTGCATGCGCTTTTTCGGGTCTGCCAGCAGCACCTCCATATCAAAGGACAAAAACACGGATTCGGGTGCCCAGTCGATGATCCAGCGCAGTGCCCCGATATCCCTCGCTCTAAACATTCCAAAGGCGATTTCGTCGAGTCCATTTTCAGACACCGCCTCGTGGCCGATTGTTTCCAGCACCTCGATCGCATGGGGAAAATCTTGAAACCACGTGAGTCTAACGGCCACCATTTCGGCCAATTCAAGGCTCAGGTGCCGCGGATCGAGGGCGCAAAGTTCGTGGTGACACATCTCGCCGACTCGCCGGTCAGTGAGGATCAATTCCGGATGCAACGTCGCCTCGGAAATCGTCACTCCGCCGACTGCATATTGGTCGCTTGTGCTGATTTTGCCATCGCAACATTGCTTGAACTTCTTGCCGCTGCCGCAGGGGCAGGGATCATTGCGTCCAGCCTTGGGGATGGCCCGCTTCACCGTGGCCCCACTCCCCAGGGGGACATCCGTCACTGGGTGATGTGGGATTGAATCATCCCACCCCGGCCCGGTGACATTATTGCGGGCCTGGTCGAGGATATGCCTCGATGCGGCATCGTCACCCGCCTCGGAGTTCAGTATGTTGGCCACGACCGGATCTCCGCAGAGAGTGGCGACGGGATCCAGAAGAACCCTGATGAAACTCCGATCCATGCGCACGGCCTCCCGACAAATTTTGCGGGTAAGCGTCAAGAAATCCGGCGGTGCGGGCACCTCACGACGTTCGTAGTCGAGCCAACCCGCGACCAGAGCGATAGCGGCGGACTTATGGCTCATGCGGCCAGAACGGACTGCCACGGCAAGGGAATGCGCCACATCGCCTTCGAGCCGGAGCGCCGTGCGCAAGAGTATCATGGCATCTGGCAACAGGGCGGCACCCAGTTCAAGAACCTCCGCCGCAATCCGCCGCTCCCCATACTGGGCCGCCACATAAAGATGGCTGAAGGCTTTCGCATCGCGCCTGTCCGCCGCTTGGTGGAGGGCTCTCGTGACGATGAGATCATCCGCGGGCAACCCCGAACCCAGGGCCTGGAGCTCCGGTCGGCAATAGTCCGTGGCGGCGACTTGCTTCAAGAGTTCGCTGACGGAATCGGCTTGTGGAGAGACTGGAGCGGAGGCAGGCATGGGTGCGTGGCAATTCTCCACAAGTTGAAATCAATGGGGCCAATTCCGCAACCCTTGGATTCATGATTTTCACCGGCAGCGAGACACCCACATCCAGTTCTGCCGCCACCCACCGACGAATTCATCATCAAGCATTATTATCCCTGCATGCCGGTTCGCGCAGCAGATTCCCCAATTGGGGACAAAGGAACGGAGGCTCGCCGACCATAGCGGGCATTGGTGGTCGGAACGGACAGCAGACTCCCAGGTTACTGCCAGCGAACTTGACATTCCTGAGTCGTCATTATGACATCCCCGCATGGCCACCAAACAAACAACGATCAAAGAACGCTACAACAAGACCCAGATCCTCGACGCGATCGCCGCCGGCACCGCACTCAGCCGCAAGCAAGTGGCAGCCGTGCTCGACAGCCTGGGCGATGTCATCGGGGCGCATGTGAAAAAGAATGCCGTCGGTGAATTCGTCCTGCCGGGTCTGTTGAAGATCAGCACCGTGCGCAAGCCCGCGACCAAGGCGCGCAAGGGCATCAACCCCTTCACCAAGGAGGAAGTCATGTTCAAGGCCAAGCCGGCGACTACCGTCGTCAAGGTGCGCCCGCTCAAGGGACTCAAGGACATGACGGTCTGAGCGAACGTGACATTGCGGCCGGGGGCACCTCCGGTGTATCCGACTTCTCAAGTGGAGGCCGGCACCAACCGCGAATGCCAACGCCACGATGCCTGCCCAGATCTCTCGCTCCGTCAAGGCATGAGGTGAACGCGCAAGACTCATCCTTGCGACGGCACCGACAATCAATATGGCGGCAACGGCACAGCCCCCCAATGCAGCCCTGAGAAAACAGCGGAAATCACGCAGCAGGCAGGCCGCTCCACCCAGCAAGACAAAGGCGACCGCCAGCGCGACGTGAATGCGCCGGACTCCGGGTGGCCAACCCCACAGCGCGTGGGAGATTTCCGAAGCAACAGCCAACGGAAGGATGACGCGGCCCAAGACGATCAGGATGACCGCCGGGACGAGTCTGGATGCGGGTGGATTCGGGCGCGTTCTCACGGGGGGGGATGTGATCCTCACAATCACTCACGGGGACCTGTTGCGTATTTCATGCGGGTTTCATACTCGCCCAAACATCCGGTGCAAAGCTCGGTCGCGTCCCGGTGTTTCTGTTGACGACCTCAATGCCGCGCTACCGCGTGAGGGCTTTCCGCAGCGCGGCTAACATGAACTGCCGGCGGTCATTG
>JBILFE010000300.1:0-5181 GCA_044351705.1 Luteolibacter sp.
ATGAGTGGTTGGCCGCGAGTTGCGCCGCGAATTCCTCGGGATAACCGCCGCCGAGGTAGAGCCCATCGAGGTTTTCCGGCAGAGCGGCATCGCGCAACGGCGAGAATGGCACCAACTCGCAGCCCTCGCGCTCCAAGGCCGCAAGGTTGTCAGGATAATAAAAATGAAACGCCTCGTCGCGGGCAATGCCGAGACGTGCGCGCACCGGATTGTTAGGTAGATCGGCAACCGCGGCCAGTGCTCCGGCGCAGCGCGCGGCCGCCAGCACCAGGTCCAGGGCGAGAGATTCCTCCACTGCATCGGCCAATTGATCCAACACCTTTGTCGTGAAGCGTTGCGCGTCCGCGCTGACCAAGCCGAGGTGGCGGCTCGGCAGTTCGGTCAAGGCATTGCGGTGCACCGCACCTAACAACCCTGGCAGCGCGGCGGCCTCCAGTGAGGCGCGCAAGCCATCGACATGGCGCGCCGACCCACAGCGGTTGGCGATCACCCCGGCGACCCGGATGTCCGGCAGGAAACTCGCGAAGCCATGCACGGTTGCCGCGAAACTGCGGGCGGCCCCGTGCGCATTTGCTACTAACAAAACCGGCGCGTCAAGCCAGGCCGCGATTTCAGCGGTGCTGCCGGCCAGGCCCGCCGGGTCGGCACCGTCGAACAAGCCCATCACGCCCTCGATGACCGCCACATCGGCGTCGGCGCACACGCGTGCGAAAAGGTCGCACACATAATCACGGTGGGTCATCCAGCCGTCGAGGTTATGGCATGGCCGGCCGGAGGCGAGGGTCAGATAGGTCGGATCGAGATAGTCCGGTCCCACTTTGAATGTTTGCACGCGCAGGCCGCGGCGTGTGAGCGCGGCGACCAATCCGAGAGTGACCGAGGTTTTGCCCACCCCGCTCTGGGTGCCGGCGATGACCAGACGTGGGATGTTCAAAACTCGACTCCTTTCTGTGCGGCAATGCCATCGGCATAGCCATGTTTGATCATCCGCATGTCGGTGACCGTGTCCGCCTTTTCGATCAGGCGTGCCGGCGCGCCCCGACCGGTTAGAACGATGCACGCGTTGCGACCGGCCTCATCCAACATGCCGGTCACCGCCTCCACGTCGATCAAGCCGCAGGCGATGGCACCACAGATTTCATCCAGCACGATGAGGTCGTGTTGGCCGGCGGCGACGGTGGTGCGGGCGAATTCGAGAGCCGCCTGTGCCGCCGCGCGGTGCCGTGGGTAGTCCGGATGCTCCGGCATCGGCACGAAGCCACAGCCCATTTGCACCCACTC
The DNA here is from genome assembly GCA_044351705.1 of Luteolibacter sp. GTDB lineage: Bacteria > Verrucomicrobiota > Verrucomicrobiia > Verrucomicrobiales > Akkermansiaceae > Luteolibacter. The sequence continues at coordinate 1,282 of JBILFE010000300.1, forward strand.
GACTTGTGGCAGCAGCGCGCAGGCCTGCCGCTCGCCGCTCGCCTTGTTGGACTTGAGGAATTGCACGACCATCACCCGCTGGCCGTGTCCGACCGCGCGCAGGACCATGCCCAGCGCCGCCGTGGTTTTGCCTTTGCCGTCGCCGGTGAATATCAAGGTGCGCGGGGTCATGGCGTAATGATTGTTAGGCGGATGGCGGCGATGGCCGCGAGGAACAGCACCGCAGTCGTCAACATCAGCCGGTTCACCCGCAGAATGTCGGCGGGCACCAGCGGGCGCAGTGGCTCGCCCATCCGCGGACGTTCCGAGGGCACTCCGAAGTAACTGTTGATGCCACCCAACTCGACGCCCAGCGCGCCGGCCACGCATGCTTCCGCAAGCCCGGAATTCGGGCTCGGATGCTTGCGACCGTCACGCCGGCACAGCCGCCATGCCTGGCGCGGCCGCAGGCGCAGGATCGCGGCCGCCAGCACCATGAATGGCACGGTTAGGCGCGCGGGAAGATAATTTGCCACGTCATCGAGGCGGGCCGCCGCCCAGCCGAAGCGGAGGTAGCGTTCATTCTTATAGCCAAAGGTTGAATCCAGCGTGTTGACGGCTTTATATAACATGGCGCCCACCGGCCCGCCGATCATCGCGAAGAACATGGGCGCGCTCACCCCATCCACCAGATTCTCCGCCACGCTTTCCACTGCCGCCCGTACCACCCCGGGTTCGTCCAGGGTGGCAGTATCGCGTCCCACCAACATCGCCACTTGCACACGCGCCGCAGGCAGATCGCCGGTGGCCAGCGCTTGATAGACCCGGCCGCTGTGGCGCGCCAGATCACGCCCCGCCAAGCAGGTGTAGAGCAGCAGAATCGCCACCGCATCCGCCAACAGCGGATGCACGCGTTGCGCGCCGGCTACCAGGCCAAATGCCACGCCAGCGGTGGCAGCCAGCACCACCAATTCAGTTAGAACGCCTGCGGCACGGGGATTCGGGATGATGCGGCGCAGCGGCGGCTCCAGCGCCATGGCCAGCCGCGCGATGGCTTTCACCGGATGCGGCAGCCAGCGTGGATCCCCGAAGAGGAGATCGACGCCGAACGCCGCGATGATTTGATATTCGAGCCGCATCAAAGTTTTAAAAGTTGATAGATCCGTTGCATGTCGAGGCGTTCGCGCACCACGGCGGCCAGCCGGTCAAATGCCGCCTCAATGTCATACACCGCGACCACCCGGTCTAACGGCTCCATCCCGGCGCGCACCCGCAAGCGGTCAATGAACCAACGCCGGAAGGGATCGGCATCAAAAATCCCGTGCAAATAACTGCCCCACACCTGCCCGCAGCCAGTGCCGATCACCTCGCCATCGAGCCGCACGACCGCCGGTTCCATGGCGTCCGCACAGGCACTCAGGCCATGGTGGATTTCATAACCTGTCACGACGCTGCCGGACGCCGGATGTCTGCACTCGGCGCGCCGCAAGGTTTTTTCCGCCGCCATGACGGTGGTGATGTCTAGCAATCCAAGCCCGGCCACCGGCTTGCCGTCGGACTCCACCCGCAGCGGGTCTTCGATCATGCGGCCGAGCATCTGGTAACCGCCGCAAATGCCGATGATTTCAGTGTGCCCGGCGGCAGCCAGCGCCATGACGGCGTCCGCCAGGCCGGAGTTGCGCAGATGCGCCAGATCGGCCACCACATGCTTGCTGCCTGGCAAGATCACCGCATCCGGCCGGCCCAGATCCTCAAGCTCGCGCACAATCCGCAGGTTCACATCTGGCTCGATGCGCAACGCGTCGATGTCGGTGAAGTTGGACACATGCGGCAGGTCTAGCAGAACGACGTCGACCTGGCCGACCGCCACCATGGCGGCCTGCGATTTTTCCGCCTTGAAGGTGACCGAATCCTCTTCGGGCAACCCTAGTTTTGATAGATAGGGCACCACCCCGACCACCGGGCAACCGGTGTGGCGCAGGACATAAGCATGGGCGTCGGCCAGCAGCGATTCCTGGCCGCGGAAGCGGTTGACCACAAACCCCGCCACCATCGCCCGTTCCCATTCGCTCATCACTTCCATGGTGCCGACAAAAGAGGCATACACGCCGCCGCGGTCGATGTCACCGACGAGCAGCACCGGGGCGTTGGCATAACGGGCCATGGCCATGTTGACGATGTCATGGCGCTTGAGATTGACCTCGGCCGGGCTGCCCGCCCCTTCCAACACCACCACGTCGTTCTCGGCGGATAGAGAATCGAAGGCCCGTTTGGCCACCTCGAAGGCTTGCGGCTTGAATTTGATATAGTCGCCGACATGCATGTTGCCGACCGGCTTTCCTAACAGAACAACCTGCGAGCCGGTGTCTGAATTCGGTTTGAGCAGGATCGGGTTCATGCGGGCCTCGGGCTCGATCCGACACGCCTGGGCCTGCACCACCTGAGCGCGGCCCATTTCCAAGCCGTCGCGGGTGACAAACGAGTTGAGCGACATGTTCTGGGACTTGTAGGGAGCCACGCGCAGGCCGTCCTGATGGAGAATCCGGCACAACGCGGCGGTGAGCACGCTCTTGCCGGCATTGGAACTGGTCCCTTGAAACATGATCGTTGCGGCACGCCGCGCGGCTGTTTGGCGCACGCCGCCGGCACCCAGGATATCCGCCAGCGAGTCGGTTAGACGCAGGTTTTCCTCCGCCGTGCGCACCGCCACGCGGAAAAACCGCGCACCCAACCCGTCGAAGTCGCCGCAGGTGCGGATGGCGATGCCCCGTGCCAGCAGTTGCGTCGCTAGATCGGGGGCGGTGGGCGAGGCGCGATCAAGGCGCACGAGCAGAAAGTTGGCCTCTCCTGGAAACGGATAGAGTCCGGGCAGCGCGGCCAACCGTGCAGCTAACAAATCCCGTTGTTGCCGCACAAACCCGCGCGTCGCGACGACGTAGGCATTGTCACGCAAGGCGGCGGCACCGACCGCCTGGGCGAGGGAGTTGACATTCCACAAGGGCAAGCGCGCGCGGAGCGCACGCACCACCGCGGGGTTGGCCGCCGCACATCCGACGCGCAGCCCCGGCACCGCAAACAGCTTCGTCAATGACAGCAACACCAGCACGTTCGGCTGCCTTTGCCCGCAGAAGCGCTCAATGCCATCCACAAAATCCGCAAACGCCTCGTCGATTACAAAAAACGTCGCCGGGTTGCGTTCGATCAGCCGTCGCAGCGCGGCGGCATCCAGGCTCGCGCCGGTTGGGTTGTTAGGGTGGCCGAGATAGACCACTTCATCGCCGCGCAATTGCCGCTCCAACTCCCCGCAATCCAGCGCAAACCCGCTGCTCTCGGCCAGCGGCATGCTCACCACCTGCATTCCCGCCGCCGCTGCGGTCCGCGCATAATCGACATAGCTTGGCACCGGCACCAGCGCCCGCGCCTTGCCCGTGACCGGGGGTAACAGGTAGAGAAGTTCCTCGGTGCCGTTGGCGGCAATGAGTTCGTCCTCCGGGATGCCGTATCTAACCGATGCAGCGGCGATCAGCTCGGTGCAATCCGGGTCGGGGTAGTGGGTGAGGGCCGTGATTTGCGAGGCAATGAGCGGGCGCAGCCATTCGGGCGGGCCCATCGGATTGATGTTGGCGGAGAAATCCAACAATTCGGTCACAGGTCGTTTTGCCAGCGCCGCCAAGCGCCTCTGATTGCCGCCGTGGGTTGCCGTGATCATTGGATTCTCCACCATGCGACCCCCACCAAGGCGGGGACCAGTTCGATGATTTCGCAGCCGGCACCGAGCGTATCGCCGGTGAAGCCGCCGATTTTATGCCGGCACCATGCGGTGAAAACGAGCAATGCCAGCACGCAAGCGCCGACGGCACACAGTCCCTCGCCGCCACTGATGAGCCAGCCACCTGCCGCGAGGATGATGCCGGCGAGCCA
>JBILFE010000484.1:0-3716 GCA_044351705.1 Luteolibacter sp.
TAGCGGACAAAAACCGAACACAAACCGCCGTCCTGCCTGGCATAAGGCAGCAGCGAAAATTGCAGCACCATCGAACAGCGCCCGGCCAGTCCCATGAGCAACAGCGTCGCCCAGCGGTTGTCGGCAGGTAGGGCCGTGAGGGCCGCGCATTTGAGGGCAAAGACACTGACGATGGCCAGCACCCCCATCGCGCCGATCCGACTGTCGCGCATGATTTCCAGAATCCGATCCTTCGGCCTCGCACTCAGAAAACCATCGCCGGTGTCCGCCAGGCCGTCGGCGTGCAAGCCACCCGATACAGCTAACAACGCAATGACCGCCAGGACACTGGCGGTGAGCGGTCCAAACAGATGCAACGCGCCGCGGTCCAACCCCGCCACCGCCGCCCCGGCCATCAGGCCGATGAGCGGAAACCACGTTACGCTGCGCCCGATCTGGCGTTCGTCGCATGACACGCGGCAGACGAACGGACAGATGGTTAGAAATTGCAGCGCGGCGAGCAGGGGTTTCATGCCAAGTCGGAAATGGGGATGTTAGGGGTATTTTTTTACCACTGATTGCACTGATTCTAACTGATTACACTGAAACAACAGGATGCTATATCTTCTTCCAAGCAATAATCCTCAGGGGTTTCATGAGTCGGCGCCAGAGACGGAGGCTTCGGCGAAAGTGGCCACTTCGGTGAGGATGCCCACCGCGGCATTGACGTGGTGCATGGCAAGGGCGGCACCGGTGCCTTCACCCAGGCGCAAGTCCAAATCCAGCAGCGGTTGCTTGCCCAGGCGCGCCAGAGCGGCGCGGTGACCTCTCTCAACACTACGATGCGCCGCAATCATGTAGTCAGCCGCCTGGGGACACAGCGCCTGTGCAATCAGCGCGCCGGCAGTCGAAATAAACCCGTCGATGAGCACCGGCTTGCGCGCCGCGGCCGCGCCGAGGATCAAGCCGGCAATGCCGCCGATCTCGAAGCCGCCAATCTTGGCAAGCACGTCGAGACCATCCGCGGGGTCAGGGCGGTTGAGGCGTATCGAGTCCTCGATCACCTGGATCTTGTGCGCAAGCTGCGCGTCTTCAATGCCAGTGCCACGACCGGTGATGTCAGCGACATTTTCGCCGGTAAATACAGCGACGATGGCACTGCTCGGAGTGGTGTTGCCGATGCCCATCTCACCAGTCCCAAAGACATCGGTGGAGTCCGCCAACTCGCCCGCCACCTCAATCCCGGCCTCGACCGCACGGATGGCCTGCTCGCGCGTCATCGCCGGGCCGACGGCCAGATTCGCCGTGCCGGCGGCCACCCGTTTGGTTAGTATTTTCCCGCTCTCGGCCAGGTTTGATAGATCGCCGGCCACCCCCATGTCCACCACCACCACGCGCGCACCGGCCAAACGGGCGAGCACATTGACACCCGCCCCACCATTGACGAAGTTCATCACCATCTGGACCGTCACTTCCTGTGGAAACTTGCTCACTCCGCTTGTCGCGACACCGTGGTCAGCGGCCATCGTGACGATGGTCTTGCGCGCCACCGGCGGATGCACCGAGCGGGTGATGCCGGCCAGATCTTCCGCCAGATCCATCAGCCGGCCCAGGGCCCAATGCGGCATGGTGAGTTGTTCGAGGCGTGCCCGGGCCGCGGCACGGCTGGCCGGATCCTGCGGTAGGATTTGTTGGATCGTGTGTTCGAGCGGGGTCATATGCTTGTTTTGTGTTAGATCGGTGGGTGTGGATGCTTTGAAAAGAGTTAGATCGATGGCGGGTTGGTCTTGACGGTCAGCGCCTGGCCGCAGACGACCAAAACGACCTGATCGCATTCATGTGCGAGGTCCTGGTTGGCGCGACCCGCCAGATCGCGGTAGTGGCGCGCGCAGGGATTGTCCGGCACGATGCCCATGCCGACTTCGTTGGTCACCAAGATGATGGTGCCGCCATGCTCGCGGCTCGCCCTCGCCAGCTCGCGGCAATGCCCGCTGATGGATTCCTCGGTCAAGGCCTCGCCGCGTCGCTCCGCCTCATACATCAGATTGTTGACCCAGAGTGTCAGGCAATCCACAAGCAGCACGGGCAAGTGCGATGCCCGCCGGATGGCGGCCGCCACTGCGACGGGTTCTTCGATGGTTGCCCAGCCCTTGCCAAGGCGGGCCTGGCGGTGGGCCTCGACCCGCCGCTCCATCTCGGCGTCAATGACCGGACAGGTCGCGAGAAACCCGCGCGGCCCCGGCAGTGATTCGGCCATTTGTTGGGCATGGGCGCTTTTGCCGCTGCGGCTGCCACCGGTGATGAGGATAAGCCGGCTCATGGGGTCTGCTCCTTTCCCTGCGGGCAGGGCAGCAGGCGCCGCAACACCGCCCCCCCGTCATAAGTCATCAACTCCGCCACCGCCGCCGGCGCTATCTCAAAAGCATGAAATTGTTTGTGCAGATCCAGATCTAACAAAATGCAGAGGAGCGCGCGGATGACCCCGCCGTGCGTGACGACCAATACCTTGTCCGCCGGATGCGAGGTGATCAACCGCGCGGCGGAATGAACACGGGCCAAAAACCCGCCTAACAACTCACCGCCGCCTGGCGCATAGTCCGGGTCAAAGCGCATCATGCGTGCCAGCCCCTGCGGGTCGGAGCGCGCAATTTCCGCGTAGGTGCAGCCTTCCCACGCGCCGAAATCGAGTTCCCGCAAATCGGGCACCGCCACGACCGCGAGTGCCCGCGCGGGCAGGACGAGCGAGGCGGTTTGTTGGCAGCGCCGCAGCGGGCTGCACAGGCAGACGTGCGGCCCGAAGCCGTCGATGACCTCGCCCAATGCTTGTGCCTGGCGCCGCCCGTCGCGGCTCAAGGCAGAGTCGGTGGCGCCAGCAAAGCATTGCTGGCGCGTGGCGCTCGTTGCTCCATGGCGCACCAGCAACACGGATTTATGGCGGGTGGCTGCATGGTTGTCCGTCTCCCCCGCATGGGCGAAGACGCCGGCCGGTGGTGCGACGGCACTGCGGCGACCGCCTGTCAAAGGCGCTGGTGGATGAGGCATGTGGATGTTTTCAAGGTCTGTAAATCGCAGACGGCTATCAAAATCCCCCCAGGCTGGCTTTCTGGCTCACCGGCCTGCGCATGCAGTCCGGAATCACAGTGGCGATACCGCGCTGGAATCTCACCAGCTTCCCCATCAATTTCTTGCCCTTGCGAAGGGCCTCCCAAAGAGAGCCGGCATCTCGCCGACGCCACGGAGATAGGGGCAATGCCACCCGCTTACAAGAAAAAAAACCGCCAAATCCTCAATACGCGTCAGCAACATGTCTTACCGTAGCCCAGGTGCCATGCCGAAGGGTTTACATGATGGATTCATTCATGGACAACACCTTTACGCAAGTCTCTAACACTCCAGAGGGTTCCGGTCGCCGCCGCCGCGCTTCCCCGCAGTTTGCGCGCCCCGTTCTTGCGTTTTTCCCCGAACCGTTCCCGGCACGCCCGGAACACCCCGTCCACAAACTCCCGGCTACCCAGCACCGCCCCATCCGAAAAATACCGCACCCGACACCGCAGCATCTTTCTCAATGCCACATCCCGGCTCCCCTCAAGTTGCGCCAACTCCGCCTCCACCGCAGCCTTCTTCATGCCTTTTCTAACCACCTTCACTTCCAGGCGCCCCGCGGCATTTCTAACTTCCTCCAACTTTTCCTCGCCCTCATCCAACAACAGCATCCGGTAGTCTTTCGACACCTTGCC
>JBILFE010000251.1:0-5668 GCA_044351705.1 Luteolibacter sp.
GTTAGAGCCGGGCGAAGCCATAGCCATCCACACCGGGGTGTTGCGTGCCAGCGTCATGGATATCTTTGAAGCCGCGGGCCGGCGGCACGCCATTCTCAATGTTTCCGCCACCGCGCATATGCCCGATGTCCTGGAAATGCCTTACCGCCCGGTTGTGTTGCTGGTGGATCCGGGCCCGACCACGGCCAGCCCCGCCGTCATCTTCGCAGGCGAGAACTATCACCCGGCCACCGAATCCGGCGCGTGGCTTTATCGTCTGGGTGGGCCGACCTGTCTGGCAGGCGACGTGGTGGGCGACTTTGCCTTTGCGCGCGAGCTCCAGGTCGGTGACACCTTGGTGTTTGACGACATGGCTCACTACACGATGGTGAAGACCACTTTCTTCAATGGCGTGAAACACCCTCCAATTGTTCTCCAACACCCGGATGGCCGCTTGGAAACACTGCGCGAATTCACTTATGAGGACTTTCGTGACCGGCTGGCCTGACGGTTTCTCAAACACCCCGGCGCTGCCAACGCTACTGAAAGAATCACGACGCAAGCGCGGTCTGTCCGTTTGTTCGTGGAGGACTGCTTGTTAGCACCTGCTGGCGCCTGTTGGTGACTGCGCGGTGGAATCTGCCGGGGCGCCGCCGGCCAGCAGCGTGCGAATTCCCAGACCTTTGCCTTGGGTTAATATTTAGGAAATGCGATTATACCAAGGAATGACTAGTTCTTTCGATGAAACGGATCATTTTACCAACTGTCGCGGCTTCCTGCCGCCTCGCCACATGTTTCCCGTAGGAGATCTTAGATTTAAAACAACCCTTAATTTCCCCTGTCAACCATCATGAAAGGCAAGCTAACCATCACCAGACCCACTCCCGTGCTGCAACCGGACACCATCTATGCTGCTGACAATGGCGATCTGATCTGCCTCAAATGCGCCGGGATGACCGCCAAATACGCCGGCCTGACCCTTGACGGCGATAAAGTCGTTTGTATTTCCCGTAAAAGCCGCGCGGCCTTCGAGTGGTACCAGGAATTTGGCAAACCCCTCTCGTGTCGAGGGGGGTGCACCACCTATCCCGTGCCCAAGCTAGATCTGCCTGAGTGGTCCATGCCAGCCGCGTTTGCCTGAGGCCGGCGGGTCGCAAGTGCCGGGCTGGCACATTCCGGGCGTGACTCAGGGCTGGGGTCTGGCACACTGGCGGCGTGTCAGACATGGATTGGCGGCAACATCGATTTGGCGGCGTCGCCCGGCTTTATGGGCAGGCGGCACTCGAGCGTTTTTTGATGGCACGGGTGGCGGTCATTGGCATTGGTGGCGTCGGCTCGTGGGCGGTCGAGGCGTTGGCGCGCTCGGGTGTGGGTCATCTCACATTGGTGGATCTGGATGAAATCTGCGTGACCAATGTGAACCGTCAGTTGCATGCGATGGACGGACAAATCGGTCGCCAGAAGACCGCGGCGATGGCGGAGCGGGTACGGGCGATCCACCCGGCATGTGAGGTGGACGTGATTGCCGCGTTTTTCAATGAAAAGAGCGCCGCCGCGATTCTGGATGCCGGTTTCGATGTTTTGTTAGATGCGATCGATTCCACCCGCCACAAGGCCCTGTTGCTGGCGGAGTGCCGGCGCCGCGGGATATTTTCCGTCACCTGCGGCGGGGCGGGCGGGCGGCGCGATCCGACGCGCATCCGGGTGGCGGATCTGGCTTTCAGTGGGAAAGATCCGCTGTTGCTACAGTTGCGCCGCACTTTGCGCCGCGATCATGGATTTGCCAAGGTTGCGCAGCATCAGGATCCGGTGCCGCTGGGCATTGACGCGGTATTTTCTGATGAATCGCCGGTTTTCGCGCAATGCGACGGCACGGTGTCTGGCCAACGCGCGGAGGGGGCGGCGGCGCGGCTCAACTGCACATCCGGTCTGGGCACCGCCACGCATGTCACCGCCTGTTTTGGGTTGATCGCGGCCGGCCGGGTGCTGGAGCGGCTCGCCCTTGCCCCACGCTGACATGGCACTGCGTAAGAAGAGCGCGGTGTTGGCCAGATAGATGGGTTGGATAAGGCATGTCACGAAGTCGGCATCATCACCTCGACCCGGCCAAAGAAGGCGGGCGTGGCGAGGTCGCAGGGTTCGGCGATGACCACCCGTTCCCATTCGGTGTCAAGGTCGGTGACCGATATGGGAGTGGAGGACGAGATTGGTAGCCATGTTTTCATATCGAGGGACTTACGCGGGGTGTAGGTGAGTGAGCTGTTTTTGCGCCGCAGGTATTCGAAGCGCAACGTGACGGCATCCGCGGTGCGTTGGATCGCAATACAGGGCAGTCCCGTGGCGCCGGTGCCGGGCGATATCACCCCCACGTCCGGCCTTGCGGCGTCCATGCGGAAGGCATATTTCAGCAGGTTGGCAACGCCGTCATGCTGGGGAGTGGCGAGCGGATGCGTATTCAAGTCCGTCAAGTTGGCGGCGGCGGCCCAGGCCGGGAAGCTGAGCACCGGCGGCGGTACCACCACCGCCGCGCCTTGCAGGACGCTGAGTTCTGCCACCACGCTATTGGGGTCCGCGTCGAACACCGCGAGAATGCGCAGTCTCACATAACGGCCACTCTTCGAGCCGAACAACACTTCCTGCTCGGCCCTGTTGTTGACAAAGTTGCCGGTGGCCACTGCTGTTGCCCATTGAGTGCCGTCGGTGCTCACGTAAAACTCGTATTGTTCGATGTTGCCACAGGTGTAGGCATCCTGCCGCGGCAAATACCGGAAGCCGCCGACCGGATAGGTCGCGCCGAGGTCGATTTGGATTTCATGGGGTGGCATGGTGGCGGGATTCAAATAATCGGTGGCCCAAGATGTGTTGGTATCGCCGTCGAAGGCACGGGTGGCGGCAAAGCCGTTGCTGGCCTGGCTGTTTGCATAGCGCAGCGTCCATGCGGTGCGTGGAATCAATGACACCTCACCGGTCGGCGTCACCGGTATCTGATAGGAAATCTCGCTGGACGACGTGCTCCGCAGCCCTGACAGATTGCAGGCGCGCACCACGAAATAATAAGTGGTTCCCTCTGTCAGACCGGCCACGGAGGTGGTGGTGTTCAAGCCGGCCTCAATGATGTTTGGGTGGACGCCGGGGGTGGTGCCATAGCTCAATTGATAGCCGGTGATGTCGGTCTCGGGATTCGGGTTCCATGCCAGAGCTATCGTAACCGTGCCTGTAGGGGTAATGCCAAAAGCCTGGCCGAGGCTCAGCAGCGGTGCGAGCATAAGGAGGACTCCCAAAGCCCTGCCCCGTCCCTTGATTCCATGGGGGGTGTGTGTCTGTCCAGCTTTTAGCCCTACGTGGTGTTGAGTTGCATTGCGCATGCCCCATTAATGCGGCTTGCGGCGCTACCCGCGACTAGGAAGTTCCTTGGAGCCAACGGGAGTGCCCGCACAGTGCGGAAATATCTGAGTCTGGCATCGCCGAAGTGCGGCGTTGTACTGCGGGAGGCGAAGGCTCAGCATAAAGCGAAAAGTGGCTGGCACCGGAAAAATGACCTTGACGCCTCCATGAATCATAATCTATCATATCATCAATCCAAAAATTTCTATCTTATGTTGTACTCCCCTCGCGTATTTGGAAGCAACACGGCCCTTGCTGTGATGGTTGTCGTGAACAGTCTCTGCATTCAGATGGGGATGCGCCTGGGGGCTCAAGATCTCCCAACACAATATGAAAGTCCCTACCTGCTGGGTCTGCGGGGAATTCTACCCAGTAGAGAGGGGATGACCTTGGGGCCGGTGGAAGGCATCAAGGGTGGCTTTGGTTACGGCCTTGCGGCGCGCGCCACCTACGACTCAAACTTTTCCCTCGATGAGGACAATCCGGATAGCGAGCTCACTGGCAATATCCTGCCGTGGATCAATTACTTCAGTGATCCGGAAGGCGACGCCCCGTTCTCATTCACCGCAAATTATCAACCGAATATCCGGGCCTATCTGAATAATCCAGATCTCAACGGGGTGGATCATTCCGGGAATGTCGCCATGCAGGTCAAAGGCTCCAAAACTTTGATATCAGCCTATATGAATTACGACGCGGTTTCCGGCACCGACCGCATCAGCGGGACATTCGTCAATGGCACCCTGTTGTCAACGGGTGTTAGTGGGACGTACCAACTCGCGTCAAGGACGTCCGTATACGCCAATTGCAGGTACTCCATGTCCGATTATGGATCGAGTTCGCTGGTCGGATCGGACATGTACAGCGCCGAGATTGGTGGTTATTGGTCTGCGTCCGAACGCCTCAGTTATGGTCCATCAATCCGCTACAACAGGGATGTGTCCGACAGCGCGGGCACCCGGGACGCATGGTCACTGAACATGCAGACCCGCTATCTAATGGCTAACAAGCTGCAGTTTGTAGGCTCGCTCGGGGTGCAATCCGCCACAAACTCCAACGATAACGGTGGCACCACGCTCGGAATGACAGGCAGCCTCTCTGCCAATTATGCCATTACCGAAAAACTCTCCTGGCTGAACTCCGCCCGCTATGAAACCGTGCCATCTGCGACGGACGCCAATTATATGATTGATAACCTGATGATTTCAACCGCCCTGCGCCGCCAATTGCTCAGGGGGGAGGTGGGCATTGGGCTCGATATGAATATTTCGAAATATGTGGAAGTGGGGCCGGTTGGCACGCAGTTGGGCAACGAGGATTATCTTAGCGCCGTTTTGTCTTACCGCCGGAAATTGTTCATGGAACGCCTCGATTTTGATTCCTCGCTTCGCTACGGTATGAATCATGGAAGACGCGATTGGTCTCAGCTTCAACTCTCCGTTGGCGTTCAGTTCCAATTCTAACCTCGATCTCGCCTGTGGCGACATCCCGAGGCACGCAGGTGACGCTTGATACCCACCACCCGGTGCTGGCTTAATGGCGGATAGAAATCGGAAAACCTGCGCGCCTGTTTGGCTGCATTTAGCCCTGCCTGTGCGGATCGCACGACAGACGGTCCCATTTTTGGAAAACCGTAAATGTAAGGAAAAACGAATATACCAAGGTACAACTTATGTTCGGATAAAAATCTAGTAATGTGGCGTTTCTTGCAGATTTCGTATCACCTTTTCTGTTTATTGTAATGAAAAATTTATTTAACATGTTTCCTATATTGACTTTTCTATTTTCTGACATGTATTGACATTTTTTAAGATTCGATATTAACCGTGATATTAAGGTAAGCGTGCGTGTTTAGGCGTTTATGCATGGCGGATTGTTTCGTTGCCGGAACAATGTTGCCAGGAGTATTGCATCGGGTAATTCGAATAGACATACCTAACACAATCTCCCGGCGTGGTTTTGGAATCTTGCAACTCCAAACGACCAAGGGCGGTAGCGTACCGAGTACAAATCCATGAAGTCACGATCACCGCTTGAGCTGCTGTGCAATCCACTGTTGGCGTCATCATTCACACCGATATCCGGTTGGAAACGCTGGTTGGACACTTGCGGCATTGTGATCGCATCGCCTCTGGTACTGCCGCTGTTGCTCCTGGTCATGTTATGGATCAAGCTGTGTTCCCGTGGGCCGGTGTTAATGCGGCAAGAACGCATCGGGCGCTACGGCAAACCGTTTGTGTTGTACAAGTTCCGCAGCATGAAGATGAATTCCGGTACCGAGCGCCAGGAGACGTATGTCAAGAAA
>JBILFE010000565.1:0-3221 GCA_044351705.1 Luteolibacter sp.
AGGCTGATTGCGGGAGCATGTCTGCTGAGGGCTGCCGGGCTGGATGAATTGCCGCAGTTGCTGAATATTCTACGCGGGGAAATGAGTCTGGTGGGACCGCGGCCGTGCTTGCCGGGAGAGTACGGATTATTCTCCGCGCGGCAAATGGAACGCTTCAATGTGCTACCTGGTCTCACGGGCCTTTGGCAGGTGAATGGTAAAAATCTAACGACCTTCCGCGAAATGAATGTAATGGATATCCACTACGTACGCAATGCCTCGCTAAATATGGATTTGCACATCCTGTTGCAGACACCGGCAGCGCTGCTGTACCAGATATATCTGGTGTTTCAAAAAAGACGCAAAAATCCGGCACAGCAGGTCGAGCAGGCATTCCAGCGCTGAAACCGGACCTCAATACCAGCCCCGTAGGCAACGTCAGTTGTTATGAAAACAAGCATCGACTTTGGCATTGTTGGATATGGATACTGGGGGCCCAACCTGGCGCGCAACTTCAGCGCGCTGGCGGGCGCCCGCTTGAGTGCGGTGTGTGATTGCAATGCCGCGCGTTTGGATCACATGCGGAAACTGCATCCGAATACCGGTTTCCACGCTCACATTGAAGCAATGCTCAGCGATGCGCAACTCGATGCGGTGGTCATTGCCACACCGCTTGAATCCCATTACGCCATGGCTAAGGCCAGTTTGATAGCCGGCAAGCATGTCCTTATTGAGAAGCCGATGGCCGGTTCGAGCAGGCAATGCGAGGATCTCATCGCGCTGGCCGAGCAGCAGGGCCTGATCCTGATGGTGGGTCACACCTATCTGTATTCAGAAGCCGTTGCGAAGATCGTGGAAATAATCAAGAGCGGGGATATCGGTGAGGTGCGATATATTAATTGTCAGCGGCTCAACCTGGGTATTTTCAAGCAGGACATCAACGTCGCTTGGGATTTGGCACCGCATGATCTTTCAATCATCCTGCATGTGATGGGGGAAATGCCGCTGGTTGTGAATTGCCAGGGCAATGCCCATATCAATCCTGACATCGAGGATGTCACGAACCTGTCGTTGACATTTAGTGACAAAAAGTTCGCCACCATTCAGAGCAGTTGGTTGGAGCCAAGAAAAGTACGACAGATGACTTTTGTTGGGACTCGCAAGATGATTGTTTATGATGATCTCCAGCCATTGGAGAAAATCAGGATTTACGACGTCAGAGTCGAATTTCCCCCGCATTACGATAGTTTCGCCGATTTCAAATACTCCTATCATTACGGAGATTGTTATATTCCGCGTGTCGGGCAAAGTGAGCCATTGCTCAAGATGTGCGGTCATTTTCTTGACTGCATCAAGCACCTACGCCAGCCGATTACGAGTGGGAACAAAGGGCTTGAGGTGGTCCGCATTCTTGAGGCCAGTGAAGCATCGTTGCAGACGTTGGGGGGGGCGGTAACCCTTGATGGCCCGCGCAGCTCGCGACTAGGACGGATTCAAGCGCCATTGTCAAAGGCGGTTTAGAAAGCCAACCATAAGGTATGATCATAGCGAGACCAAATAGGTTGCGGGTTGCGGCCGATGTAAAACTGGGCAGGGGGGTTAAGCTCTTCGGCTGCGTAAACCTCTATGGCTGCGAGATTGGCGATGAAACCCGCATCGGGAGCTTCGTGGAAATCCAACGCGGAGCGAAGATCGGTGCCCGTTGCAAAATATCAAGTCATACATTTATTTGCACCGGAGTGACGATCGAGGACGGGGTTTTTGTCGGGCATGGTGTGATGTTTTCCAATGACCGGTGGCCGCGGGCCACGGTAAGGAATGGCAAGATGGTGGCAGAGGGCGAATGGGTATGCCAAGCGACCCTGGTGCAGAAGGGAGCCTCGATCGGATCCGGGTGCACCATTCTGGGAGGAATCACTATTGGTAGCAATGCCATGGTGGGTGCCGGCAGCGTGGTGACTCGCGATGTCGCGGCGGGAATGACCGTGGCTGGCAATCCAGCCCGTGCTCTGGGTCATACAAACGGGAATATATTATGATGGTTCCATTTCTAGATATCAAAATGCACCACGCCCCGCTGCGACAGGAGTTCATGCGGGTCATCGGTGATGTGATTGATTCGGGAGCCTTTGCCGGTGGTTTGTTCGTCGAGCGCTTTGAACGGGATTTCGCGCTGTATTGCGGCACCGAGTTCGCGGTGGGAGTTGGCAATGGAACGGAGGCCCTGTGGTTGTCCTTGCTGGCCATGGGGATTGGTCGTGGCGACGAGGTGGTGACTGTGCCGATGAGCTTTGCCGCCACAGTGGAGGCTATTTGCCATGCCGGGGCCAAGCCGGTGTTTGTCGACATTGATGAGTTGACCTACACGATGAATCCCACAGCTCTACAAAAAGTGCTTACGTCGCGTACCAAAGCGATCATTCCTGTGCATCTTTTCGGTCAGACTGCCGACATGGACCCCATTCTAGAAATTGGCAGCAAGCATGGCCTGCGCGTCATTGAAGACGCCGCCCAAGCTCATGGTGCGAAATACAAGGGGCGCAAAGCGGGTACTCTCGGTCATGCCGGCTGTTTTAGTTTTTATCCCGGAAAAAACCTGGGTGCGTTCGGTGAGGGGGGGGCGGTTGTCACCGCAGACGAGGATTTGGCACGACGGTTGCGGATGCTCAGAAATCACGGGCAATCCAGCAGAAACCAGCATGCGCTGGTGGGGTGGAACAGTCGTCTGGATGGAATTCAGGCGGCGATTCTTGGCATCAAGTTGCGGCATCTCGACGCCAACAACCGGTTGCGTCAACTGCAAGCCAAGCGCTATGACCGTGGGCTTGCGGATTTGCCAGAAGTGATCCGCCCGGTCGTGGCGGAAAATAGTTCGCACGTTTTCCACATATATGCGGTTAGAGTGGATCAGCGGCGCCATCTGATAGCAGCACTTGGAGACAAAGGAATCAGTTGTGGAGTGCACTATCCCTTGCCGATTCATCTTCAGCCCGCATACCGGAGCTTGGGTTACAAGCGCGGGGATTTCCCGGTTGCGGAGCGCTGCGCTGCGGAGTTTGTATCGCTGCCGCTGTTTCCAGAGATGACCGCAGGCCAAGTGGCCCACGTCATAGGAGCGGTGAAGAATGCGTGCGGTATGTGCATCACGGCATGAACCCCCGGCTGTGCCTTGATGGCGTGTGCCAATTGACCGGGTCTCCCTGTCACCATCGACCATGCATAAGCTCCAACAAACCAACCCC
>JBILFE010000089.1:0-8899 GCA_044351705.1 Luteolibacter sp.
CAAGCCCTGGGCCAGGCGGTGACCAGCCAGCAATCCGACGTGCTGGATGCCATCCAGATCTTCCGTCGCAAAGCGCAGGCAGCCGGCAACCTCAATTCCGACGATAAACAGATCGTCGTGATCAAGGAGGAAACCGTGCAGATCGTGCCAGCCAAACCGGAAGTCATTTACGTGCCGCAATACCAAGCGGCCACCGTGGTGGTCACCCAAGCGGCCCCCGTGGTGACCTACGCAGCCACTCCGTACCCGGCGTATTACAACCCTGCTGCGACCGTGGCCACCGCCGTGGTGGCGGGGGCGGCCATTGCTTATGGTCTGAACTGGGCCTCGCACTCGGTGTACGCTTGTCCCTATCGTGCCTACAACAGCCACCTCCAGGAAGAACGCATGGACTACGCCAACAACGCCCGCGAAGACTGGCAGCGATACAACGCCGCCTCGCGCGCGAACCAGCAGAACCAGATCAACCAAGCCCAAAGCCAGCGCCAGAACACCGCCGCAGCCAATCAGGGAGAACGTCAGGACAACCGCACCACCAACCAAGGCCAACGCCAGGAGGCCGCCGGCGGCAAAACCGATACCGCCCAGCGCCCCGGTTCCGCCACGCCCCGCCCCACCGCCGGCAGCATGCCCCAAGGCGCCCAAAACTGGCAAGGCACGGCGCAAACCCGCCCCGCCGGTGGCACCTCACAATACCGTCAGTCTCCGGCCACGGCACAAACCCGGCCATCCACCGGCAGCGGTCAAGCGGCTGCAACGAACCGGGCCGCCGGTGCTTCAGGCTTCAGCCCGTCCAGTGCCAGTGGCAGGTCGGCTTCCCAGTTCGGATCCGCGCCGGCCAACCGCAGTTCCGCCGGTGCCTACGGTGGCGCGTCCTCCGGTTCACGCGCGCAAAGTTATAGTTCACGCGGCAGCCAGAGCATGTCCTCCATGCAACGCAGCAGCGGCGCCACCCGGAGCGCTCCCAGTGGCGGCGGTGGCGGCGGCGGTGGCGGCCGCAGTGGCGGTCGCAGCGGCGGTGGCGGCGGTCGCAGCGGCGGTGGCGGCAGACGTTGATCATTCATTCCAACCTGAACATTCCCATTCCAATGAAAACACATCATTTCACAGCACTCACCTCGATTTTGTTAGTTACTGGCAGCCTTGCCCAGGAGCCCGCGCCGATTCCACCGAAGTTCTTCGAAACCCCCGTTGAAGCTTCGGATGCCTTTATCACAGCCACAAAAAGCGGCGAACAACAGGCGATTCTGGCCATCTTCGGCGACAAACACAAAGACCTCATCGGCACCGCCGATCCGGAACGTGACCGCGAACTCCGCGCCAAAGTCGCCGCCATGGCCGTGGAGCGCCGCAGCTTCCGATCCAACGATGAAAACTCCGTCACCCTGGTCATTGGCGCCGAAGCCTGGCCATTCCCCATTCCCCTGGTGAAAACGGACAAGGGCTGGTATTTCGACACCGACACCGGCATTCAGGAAGTCGTCAAACGTCGCATCGGTGAGAACGAACTCACCGTCATCGATGCCATGCAGGCCTATGTCCAAGCCCAGTCCGCCTACGCCAAAGAGGGCCGGGACGGCAGTAATGTCCTCGAGTTCGCCCGCAAGTTCCACAGCTCGCCCGGCAAACACGACGGGCTGTACTGGGCCGCCGATACCGAAAAAGACGATGACCCCAGCCCCGCCGGCCCCGAAATCAAGGACTCCAAGACATCCTACGCCGGCTATCATTTCAAGATTCTAACTGCCCAGGGCAAGGCCGCCCCGGCCGGCAAATACGATTACGTCATCAACGGCCACTTCATTGGCGGCTACGCGCTGATCGCGTGGCCCGCGGATTATGGCATGACCGGGGTGATGACCTTCATCGTCAACCACTACGGCCTCGTTTATGAGCGTGACCTCGGGCCGCAAACCGCCACTCTGGCGGCAGCCACCACCGCCTACAATCCCGACGCCGAATGGAAGGTGGTCGCACCCTGATCCCCGTCCAGCACGGCCATCATTCCACCTTCATGCCGCGACCTAACCGTATCCACACCATACCCAAACTTGCCGGATTCGTTCTCGCCGCGTGGCTCTGTGTCCTGCACCCGACGCTGGATGCCGCCGACGCCTTAGGCGACGATTTCTCCGCCCGCCCGGAAATCGAAAAGCGCCTCGCCGCCGCCCGCAACGAACTGCGCGAACTGCCCGCCGAGACCGACCCCGAACTCCGCGAACGACTCCAAGGACTGGAAGCCATCTGCCAGTTCCACCTCGCTGCGGTCGATTTCCTCACTGCGGATAAAGACAAGCGCGACAAGGCCCGGCTCGCCGTCTCTGCGTGGAACGGATTGCCGCAACCGCCTCCCTATCCCATACTTCTGTTAGACGAGATCCGCGACAAACTCGCCACGCTTGAAGATTCCCTCCACGCCACCGAAACCCAACTGCGCATCTTCACGGCGGAAAGCGATGCCACCCGTGACAAGTTAGCCGGACACCAACAGGCGGAGCGCCGGCTTATGGAAACGGCCGAACGCGCAAACACCGCCGAGGCCCGCCAAAATGCCCAGCGCGCGGTGAAGGCCGAGCAGCTATCATCCCGGATCGCCGCCGAAAATATCGCACGCACCAACCAGCGCATTGAATCCCAGCGGATGGAGATGGCAACGACCCAGTCGAAAAAAGAACTGGCCACACTCCAAAGGAAAGCCATCGATGGCAAAGCCACGTTTTCCCAAGCCGAGCTCGATACCGTCCTCCAATCCGTTGCCCGCGAACGCGCCGAGGCGGCCCATGCGCTGGTCGCCGCCGCCAGCCAGCAACAGGCAACCAACCCGCTGCTGACCTGGAAAACCGAATTCCTCGATCTTGAAAAAACCTTCTGGGAAACGCGGTTCGCCGCTCACAATCAAAAGGATCGCAACTCCGCCAGGGACAGCCTGACCGTCTTCAAGGATCTGAAAAGCCGGGTCGATGACTGGATCGAAATTGCCGGTGTCCGTCTCGCGGGCGGCACCGCCGCCACGGAATTCGATCCCACCGAAGTGCGCGACGGCCTGCTGCGGCTGCGACAAATGGAGCGCCGCATCGGATTCGCCATCGCCGACATCAAAGGCAGCCACCGTCGCACTCCCGTACTCGACTTCGCCAAGACCCGCCTGCTCTCGCTGTGGGATGCGGAACTCTATCTGGCAGAAGAAACCGACATCGTCGACGGCAAGAAAGTCGCCACCTACCGCGCCGTGACCATCGGCAAACTGGCGCGCCTGGGGGCTATTCTAACCGTAGGCTGGTTGTTGCTGCGCCTGCTCTCGCGATGGGTGAAAGCCTTCGTCGCGCGCAAATCAGCCATCCCCCAGGCCACCGCCGATCTGGCCGGCAAATGGGCATTCGCCCTCGGCCTGCTGCTGCTCATCCTCTATGGGCTCAACACCGTCAGCATTCCCCTCACCATCTTCGCCTTTCTCGGCGGAGCCCTGGCCATCGGCGTCGGTTTCGGCACCCAGACGCTGCTCAAGAACTTCATCAGCGGCATCATCCTGCTCTTCGAGCGCCCGCTCAAGGTCGGCGACGTCATCGAGGTCGCGGGCATCACCGGCACCATCAAGCTCATCGGCATCCGCGCCTCCGTCATCCAGCACTTCGACGGCATCGAAACCCTTGTTCCTAACAGCATTTTGCTGGAAAACCAGCTCACCAACTGGACCTTCTCCAACACGGTCATCCGCCACTTCATTCTCGTCGGCGTCGCCTACGGCTCACCCACCCGCGAGGTTTCCCATCTGCTGCTCGCGGTGGCCAAAGATCACGGTCTGGTCAAGGAGGATCCCGCACCCGAGGTGCGCTTCGATAATTTTGCCGACAACTCGCTGACCTTCTCCCTGCTGTTCTGGTTCGACACCCGCAAGACCAGCCGCGGCACCCTTGCCAGCGACCTGCGCTTCATGATCGATAAGACCTTCGCCGAGGCGGGCATTGTCATCTCCTTCCCGCAACGCGACCTCCATTTTGATCCTCAAAGCCCACTTCGTGTCGAGCTCACCCGCTCCAAGCCATGAACCCCCTGCTCAAGGAAATCCGTCACAATCCCCTGCTCTGGCTGCTGGCCTTTGTGCCGGTTCTGCTCGTTGCGGCGAAACTCAATCCCGGGGCACACACGTTGTTGTTTGTGCTGTCCATCCTGGCCATCGTGCCGCTCGCGGCACTGCTCAGCCACGCCACCGAATCCGTCGCGGCCAAGACCGGCGATGCGGTCGGCGGCCTGCTCAACGCCACACTCGGCAACCTGACCGAACTGATCATCGCGTTGGCGGCCTTGCGCGCCGGCCAGTACATGCTGGTGAAAGCGTCCATCGCCGGGGCCATCGTCACCAACACCTTGTTCATGTTAGGTGCGTCGTTTCTCCTCGGCGGGCTCAAGTTCCATGTGCAGGAATACAACCGGGCCGGCGCGCGCCTGCAAGCCGGGCTGTTGTTTCTGGCCACGGTCGCTTTGTTAGTTCCGTCCGCAATCAAAGAGGCGGACTCCCCGGCCATAGCGACTTTCACCAAGCACTTGAGTGTCGGGCTTTCGGTGCTGCTCATCACCGCCTACGGCCTCGGCATGTTGTTCTCGCTCAAAACCCACCGTGAATGGTTTGGCAGCGCCACGCAGGCAGAAGAAGGTGAAGCGCCCTGGCCGATGGGCCTGGCGCTGGCCACTCTCGCCGGGGTGACCGTGTTGGTGGCGCTGGTGAGCGAGATCTTCGTCGAGTCGGTACAGAAGGCGGCCGAAGCGTTCGGGATGACCCCGGCCTTTGTCGGCTTCATCGTGGTGGCACTGGTGGGTGCGGCGGCGGAAATGGCCTCGGCGTTTTCCGCAGCGCGCAAAAACCGCCTCGACCTGAGCGTGGGCATCGCGCTGGGTAGCGCCTCGCAAATCGCGTTGTTCGTGGCACCGGTGCTCGTCTTGCTCAGTTACGTCATTGGCCCGCAACCGATGGATTTGCAATTCTGGCCGGGCGCGGTGGTGATGGTGCTCATCGCCACCCTCACCGCCGCAATGGTCACTAACAGCGGACGCTCGGCCTGGTTCGTCGGCGTGCTGGTGCTCATGGTCTATCTGATTTTTGCGATGACGCTCTACCTCCTGCCGCCACTCGGACACTCCGGTTAAGCCTGAATGGCCATCGAGCAGGACAGTTAGAATCCTTCCCTGTTCAGTGACATCAGTGACATCAGTGACATCAGTGACATCAGTGACATCAGTGACATCAGTGGTCCACAGTGAACGCAAAGATCGCAGTGAATCTTTTCAGTGGTTTTCCTGGTCAGCACCAGCCTCACTCCCCCCGCGTTCTCACGAACGCGCCTACGAAGAGCGGATGAAATGCCCTCTGAAAACGTAATGAGGAGTCCCTGAGGTCGAATACATTCAGCTAGCAAAAGAGAAGCGCTTCGCGCCTCCGTATTTGCAACGACGCTCATAGAGCGCCGCTACAATTGGCTGTTGGATGCCGGGCCGGAAACAGCCACCAGATCATGCGGAAATCCACGCCGATCATGGAAAACTCACTTTTTTGTTCGGGCGAACATCTTTTTGCTTGCGTGCGGCGGGATTTTACCATAACAGTTCGTGACACCCATCCCACCTATGGCCGCCAAACCAACCTCCGAAGAATCCGCCGCTGAAAAACACGCCGAAGCCCGCAAGCGCAACCTCGACCTCGCCATCGCCTCCATCCAGAAGGAATTCGGTGAAGCCGCCATCATGCGCATGGGCGATGGCCACCGCGTCGATGTGGACGTCATCCCCACCGGCAATCTCCTCATTGATCGAGCCCTCGGGGTCGGCGGCTTCCCGCGCGGCCGCATGGTCGAGGTGTTTGGCCCGGAATCATCCGGCAAGACCACCCTTACGCTCACCGTCATTGCGCAAGCCCAGAAACGCGGCGGCATTGCCGCCTTCATCGATGTCGAGCATGCCCTCGACCCCCAATACGCCAAGAAACTCGGCGTCAACATGGACGACCTGCTCGTTTCCCAGCCGTCGTCCGGTGAGGAAGCCCTGCAAATCTGCGAGGCCCTGGTGCGCTCCAATGCGATTGACGTCATTGTGTTAGACTCGGTGGCCGCCCTCGTCACCAAGCAGGAACTCGATGGTGAAATCGGTGATTCCACCGTTGGTGCCCAAGCCCGGCTCATGAGTGCGGCCATGCGCAAGCTCACGGCCCTGATTTCCAAGGCCCGCACCGTCTGCATCTTCACCAACCAGATCCGCGAAAAAATCGGCGTCATGTTTGGCAACCCGGAAACCACCCCCGGCGGCCGCGCCTTGAAATTCTTCTCATCGCTGCGCGTGGACATCCGCCGCATCGGCCAGATCAAAGCCTCCGACGGCACCGTCACCGGCAGCCGCACCAAGGTCAAGGTGGTCAAAAACAAAGTGGCCCCGCCATTCACCGAAGCCGAATTCGACATCATGTATAACGAGGGGATTTCCTCCACCGGCTCGTTGCTGGACCTCGCCCTGGAAATGGAAATCGTGCAAAAACGCGGTTCGTGGTTCAGCTACAACGGGACCCAACTCGCCCAGGGCCGCGATGCCGCCAAGGAACTCCTCAAAGGCGATGCCGCCCTCTACGCCGACATCGAAACCAAGGTCAAGGAACAACTCGAAACCAAGAAGAAGAACTGACCAGTCACTGGTCACTGGTCACTGGTCACTGGTCACTGGTCACTGGTCACTGGTCACTGGTCACTGGTCACTGGTCACTGGTGAAGACTAAGAAACGCGACTTCTTCCTCTTTCCCATTGACTAATGACTAATGACTAATGACTAATGACTAATGACTAATGACTAATGACTAATGACTAATGACTAATGACTAATGACTAATGACCAAGCCTGTTAGGCTGGGGGGAATTCGACGGCGAATTTACGGGTGGCCTCCTCGCTGCCGCAGATATAGACCAAGTCGCGGGCCTCGAAGGCGAAGTCGGGTTCGAAGCGCACCAACACCTGATTGCCGCGTTCCACCGCCACGACCGAGCAGCCGGTGCGCTCGCGGATCTGCAAACCGGCGGGATGGGCACCGACCCATTTCGGCGAGGTCACCATCGAGACTTTCAAGGTCTGATCGAGTGACACGGTGCGTTTGCCGAGGAGTTTGCGGGCGAGGATCTGGCCGGTGACCTGGCTGATGGATAGAGCGAAATCGACACCCGCGGCGTGGATGCGTTCGACGTTTTCCGGGCGGTT
Source organism: Luteolibacter sp. (assembly GCA_044351705.1). GTDB lineage: Bacteria > Verrucomicrobiota > Verrucomicrobiia > Verrucomicrobiales > Akkermansiaceae > Luteolibacter. The sequence continues at coordinate 7,229 of JBILFE010000089.1, forward strand.
GACCCGCGCGATAACCGGCACGTGCGGGGCCATATCCTTGAGAATGACGGTGGCAAACAAGGTCGTGGCATCCTCGGCCAAGGCCAAAATAACCGCCTGGGCCTGCTCCACGCCGGCTCTAACCAGCAACTCCGGATCCAACACATTGCCGGCCACATCGACGCCGGGGGCGGCATTCTGGGCGATGACGCGGGTTTGCTCGCCGGCGTCGTGCAGCAATTGCTCGACCTTGCGGCCGACCTCGCCATACCCCGCGATGATGAACGGGCCGTGGCGATTGAGCGCGGTGGCGCCGGCGCAGATCTCGGTGAAGTGTGCGACGCTCTCATTGCTGCCCACCAAAATCAAGATCCCACCGGCTTCCAGGCGCATGTCGGGGCGGGGAGAAGCGTTCAAGCGACCGTTGATCCATTGCCCGATGACGGTGACGCCGGTGTCATGGCCGATCTTGCATTCGGCAATGGTGCGGCCGGCCAGGCTGCTGCCGGGGGTGATGCGCACCTCACCAACTTGCAGCCGGTGACCGAGGTTTTGCACGCCGCCGACCGCCGGGCTCACCTTGCGGCTGGCACGGGCGGCCAAGGCGGCACCCAGAATATGGCGCGGGGTATAAGCGGCAGTGGCGCCGGCCAGAATCGTCGGCTGCCGGTGCAACGGGTTTTCGACGAGGCCCAAGATATCCCCGGAGAAACCGAGTTGGCGTGCGGTGATGGCGATGGCGGCATTGCGATGATCGCTGCTGTTGAGGATCAGGGCGCGCGCCTTGGCCAGCCCGACCCGGGTCATGACGTTGCCCTCCAGACTGCCGTAAACCACGCGGTGCCCCGCTTCCAACACCCGCCGGGCCTCGTCCTCGTCCTCCTCGATGATGATCGGTGTCACCTCTGCCAGTTTCAGTTCCTCGACCAGAGAGGCCACCGCCGGGCCGTTGCGGTAGATCAACACATGATTGCGCAGCGCCGTGCAGTCACCCGGCAAGCGGGTTTCAAAGCGTTCCTCCAAAAATGGAATCAGATAGATCGGAAAGATCAAAAACACCAGAAACACCCCCAGAAATTGCACCACCACCACCAGGCATACCATCAACGGATGACGCCACCCGGCATCCGCACCATAGCCGGTGGTGGACAGCGTTTCAGACGCCCATTCCAACGCTTGCCAGAACCCGCGCGGCTTGCCCTCAAGCTCGGCCATCCCCACCATGTAAAGCAGGGCGGAGACGACCAGCACCGCAACGAGTGAGGCAAGCAGTGCCAGTAATCGCTTGTGGGATCGCTTCATGCTGTCTGATAGGTGTTAGGCCGGCACCGCGGCGGAATCCAACCGGAACTTGGCATGCGCCATGTCTGGCAGGGACGCAGCCAGCGGTCAAGCCGGAGCTGCACGCGGGGTTGCACGCGGGGGACAAGAGTGTCCCCGCTCCTTGTCAGAGCGTTTGGCTGGCATCAAATATAATGCCATTCATTATAAAGTTGACTTCGGCAGCAAATGCGGTTCCCTTGCTGAATGAAAACAGCAGCAGTGGAGAGGATGGATGCGACGATGGAAGCCAAGCCACGTGTGCTCTCGCCCTTGGAACGGATAGAGTTGCCGACGGGTGCCTGCCTCGGCCGGGTGTTTGCACGCGGCTGGAAAGGGCGGCGGCAGCGGATAGTGCTAAGTCCGGCGGAA
>JBILFE010000091.1:0-8817 GCA_044351705.1 Luteolibacter sp.
CCCCCTTGCTCCCCCCGCACCTTGCCGCACATGAGTTCTCACCTTGATCCCGTCATTCTACAAAAGCTCCGGGCTTTTGCTCGCCGCCGTCGTGGGCTCATTCTGCTGCGCGGAGTGCTGGCCACACTGACCACCTTCATTGTCGCGATGCTGGTCGTGGCTGCCGTGGATTATTGGATTCCGCTGCTTGCCGACGGGGTGCGCTGGGTGTTGAGTGGCACGGCCTATGCGGCGGTGCTGGTGAGCGGGTGGTGGCTGTGTTTGCGGCCGTTGTGGCATGCGCCGGATGAACGCCAGATCGCCCGCATCGTCGAGCATGCCGAGCCGAAGTTGCGCGAGGATTTGCTGTCCGCAGTCGAACTTGGCCACAGTGGCGCGGTCATTCTGGACTCCGCACAATTCCGCGCGCTGGTGCAATCCGATGTTGCCGCCCGGGTGCAGGATCTGCGCGTGGACTCGTTGTTGCCTGTCGGCTTGCTCAGACGTTACATCAACGGTGCCGCTCTCATCGCCTTGCTGGTGGTGGCATTGATGCTGCTGAGTGGTTTTCGCTTCGGCTCGCTGTTTCTGCGCGCGCTCATGCCTGGCGCCAACCTCGACCGGGTGTCCGCCACCCAGATCGTCATCATCGAACCCAACCCCGGCAATCAAACTGTGCCGCAGGGCGATGCGGTGCGCCTCGTCATCGAACTCAAGGGCCGGCTCGCCACCACCGCCAGGCTGGAAGCCGAAGACAACACCCGGGGCCGCCAGGTGTCGCCCATGATACCGCTGGGCGACAACCGCTTTGCCACCACCATTCAAGTGTCGCGCCACAACGTCCGCTACCGGGTGCAGGCCGGCGATGCCCTCACCCGGCGTTATGAGCTGACCGCCGTCGCCAGACCCCACGAGGTGGCGTTTGAGAAAATCTACCAATATCCGGCGTACTCGAAAATCCCATCCATGACGGTGGCGGAGGAGGGCGGGGGACTCGCCGCCCTGGAAGGCACCCAGGCGGAGTTGAAGATCACCACCAACCAAGCAGTGAAGAGCGGCGAGTTGCGCATCGACAGTGGCAAGGCCACCACCACCATTCCCTTGGTGGCGCTGCCCGACGGGCGCTTGACGGCTAAAGTCCCGCTCACCGCAACCGGCAGTTACCGCGTGCACCTCATCGCCGCCGGCACCGGCTTTGCTAACAAATTCAGTCCGGAGTACGAGCTGCGTGCCGAGCCCGACCTGCTGCCCACCATCGAGATTGAGCAACCGGACAAGGACGTGGTCTCGCCGGTGGATGAGCTGGTGCAGATCGTCGGTCATGCCCGTGACGACATCGGCCTGGCGCGGGTGGTGCAGATGGTCAAAGTCAATGACGGGGAGTGGCAGCAACGCCAAATCCAACAGGATGCCGCGGAGTTGAGGCGCGGGGACTCGTCCGTCCCCCTCGCCATGAATCTCAAACGCGCCTGGGATCTATCCGAAGAGGGCGTGAAGACCGGCGATTTGATCACCACCAAGCTCGTCGCCACCGACCTCAAGGGCAGCGTGGCCGAGTCCAAGCCGATCCGCGTGGTGGTGGTCGCCGCGGCCATCGAAATGAAGCGCTTCGCCGGGTTGGGCAGCCGCAAGCTGCTCGCCCAGGCCGTGACCCACCTCGCCGCCTCCGCCGCCGCCTTGGAATCCGCCGCCCGCGCCGCCCAACTCAAATTTGACCAGAGCAAGGACGCGGATCCTGCCCGTAAACTTGTTCTAACTGAATTGGAGGCGGCGTACGCGGCGTATCAGGAAAAGTTGTCGCAGGCATGGTTGGCGCTGGATGTCCCGCTGCGTGATGCCCCGGCCAACCACGAGAGTTCCGACCTGGTGCTGCTTGGCCGCTTGTTGAGCCGCAGTTACAATGAAGGGGCGCAGTATACGGCGAAAATCCTCGAGCTGCTCAAGTCCGATCCGGCCGCGCCCGCCGCCCGCGAACTCATCGGCGGGTTGCATCAAAGCGTGGTCCGCGGGCATGCCCTGACCCGCATGGCACTCCAGATCTATCAATTCAACGTGGCGGCCGAACAGATCGACGTGGTGGTTGAGCTGGGTATTTTGTTATCGGCGGAACAACGCCGCATCCGCGATCTGACACTCGATAGCAAGACCCCGGAAACCTGGGGTAAAGTCGCGACCCGCCTCAATGCGGTGCTGGGCGTCAGCAAGAACATCGATACTGTCTTGGATGCACTCAAAACCGGTGGCGGACCCATCGCCGACCAAGCCGATGGCTTGCTCAATAGCAACTTCATCGCCTGGATCCGCGAGAAAATGGAGCGCGAGTTGACCACGGAGCCGGCCGACGAACGCCTCATGGGCGTGTTCGAGGATTTCACCCGCTACTTTGGAAAATTTGTTAGCGAGAGCGTCAACACCAAGACCCGCCTCTCCAAGCTGGCGCAGGAAGCCATTGTCGACAAAGGCAAAATCCCGGTCGGCGGCACCGCCACGCCCATCGGCCTGGCCGCCAGCATCCACCAGTACGGCATCGAGGAACTCGACCCGACCTGGACCTGCGTGGAGTCCTTGCGCCAGGCGCTCGCCTCGGTCGCCAAGCTCGACAAACTATCCGCCGCGGAGCGCACGGCCTTGATTGGGGCCCGGTGGGCAGCCATGAGTGATTTATTCAAAGCCCATGCCGACCTCGAAGAAGTGCGTGGCATGGCCGACAATGGTTTTGTCGGCGACTTGCGCCGCGCCACGGTGGCCACCCAAGCGGTGATGGCGCTGGCCGATGGCGACGGGGCAGAACTCACCGACTCCCGCCTCGACGTGATGGATCAAAGCCTGCGCCTGCTCGAATCCGGCCATGATTTGCAGGAATTGCTAGATGGCATCACCACCCTCGTCGCGCTGGACCGTTGGGAAATCCGCATGCCCCATGCCCGCACCACCATGCCCCGCGACGGGGCGTGGCTCGCGACGCGCTTGCAGATGGCGCCCGGCCAGTTCAAACGTCTCGCACTCAAGGATGAGAATGCCCGCAAGGCGGTGGCGGCGGCGGCTGATTTGTTAGATGAAGTGCGCGACAGCGAGGCGCTCCGCGCGCTGATTTTTGAAATGGGTGAACGCAGGAAATTCAAACACTCGCCGCAAGTGGCGCGGCCGGATTTGGAACAACTCGCGGGCAAGCTCCGCGACGCGCTGGCAGTGCTGCGCAAGCCCATGGAAGAGGCCCGCAGCAACCTGGCCAAACTCATGCCTAACATCAGTGCCCTCGCCCTCGCCCTTGCCAAGGAAGAAGCGGCTATCAAAAAGGATTCCAACCAACAGGCGACCCTTGCCGCCACTGCCAAAGCCGAGGATACCACCCGCCAGGTCCGGCCGCTCCACCTCCGCCAGCAGCAGCTCAATACCAAAATTGAAATGCTCAAAGACCTGATCCGCGCCGATGCCAACCCGCAGAGCATTTTGAAAAAAGATGAGCGGGATCGCATGCGCGATGCCGATGATGCCCTGGCGATGCTCAAAGACCCGCCACCCCAAGCCGAATCGGCCTTGCTCCAAGTCACCCAGAGTTTGGAGGCCGCCCAGCAACAAATCGATCTGGATCGCGCCGTCGAGCAGGAACAAAAAGTGGTGACCGCCTTGATGTTGATAGCCGGGCATTACGAGGCCCTCGAGCAAGGCAAGAATCCGCTGGATACCCGCGAGGCACTGCGCCAGGCGGAGCTTGAGGCCGGCATCAAGGAGGAACTCGACCAGGCCTTTGCCAAGGCCGAGATGCTGGCTGCCATGGCGGAAAAGAACGCCGAGGAATTGCTCAGGGAACTCGAGGCCAAACTGCCCACCAACCCGGAGATGCAGACCGAACTGGACCGGCTCACCAAAGATGCCCTCGCCCTTGCCAGCGAAGAACTCGAGCGCGCGGCGAAAGCGGAAGGCGTCACATCCGATAAAATCAGCGCCCGCATCGCCCGCGACCAGGATCCCAAAAATCAACTCGGCGCGCTCGAAGCCGCCAAGCTCGCCGCCGCCGCCGCCAAGGAAGCCCAAACCGCCGCTGAGGCCGCCCGTGTTTTGTTAGAACAGGCCGCCAACAAGCCGGGCATGGACCGCGCCAAAGCCGCAGGCGAGCGCGCGGCGACGGCCATGCCGCTGGCGGAGCAACTGGTGGAGGCAGCCCAGCGACTGGAGAGCAGCCAAAAGGTGGAGGACGTGATCAAGGAAGCCAATGCGGTGGTCCATCAGGCCAACCAGATGATCCATTCCTCCGAGCCGTCACGCAATGAAGCCAAGGCGGCGGCAGACAACGCCAAGGCCGAGGCCCAGAAAGGCGGTCCCCAACAATCGAACAACGAAGGGGCTTCCCAGCAGGCCGCCCTCAGCGCGGATAAATCCACTGCGGCGATTGAGGCGGCGCGCCAGGCGGAGGCCGCCGCACGGGATGCCTCCGAGCGTGCCCAGGCGATGGCCAAAATCCCGCAAGGGGCGCCGAAAAATTCCAAGTTGGCACAAGCGGCGCTGGAGCACAGGCCGGTGGAAAGTGATGCCGTGGAGGCTGCCGCCGACATCGGTCGCGCCGGTCGCCACGCCGCGCGTTTGGGCGATGCGGAGAACGGCCAGAAACTCAACGACCTGGCGGCACAAGTCGCCGAGACCTCACAGAATGATGTGCCCGCCGCCGAAAAAGCCATCCGCGAATCCGCCCAACCCGCAGACGCCCAAGCGCCGGTGCAGCAATCCGCCACGGAGTTGGCCAACGAGGCGGCGGCTCTCAAGCAGGCAGCCAAAGACGCCCAAAATGCGCCGCCATCGCCAGGCGGTTCCAAGAGCGGCAAAGGGGCCAAGCCCGGGGAAGGTCCACCGGGCCAACCCTCGGAATCATCGCCCGCCGAGCAACAGGAAATGGCGCGCACCCTCGATGCCCTCGACCAACAACTCAGCGAGGCCGCTGCTGCCGCCGCTGCCGCTGCCGCCGCTGCCGCCCAGAGCCCGCCCGGTCAAGGCCCGCCTGGTCAAGGCCCGCCCGGCCAGGGACCGCCTGGTCAAGGCCCGCCCGGGCCCATGGCAGGCATGAGCCAATCGCAGATGGCCGCCATGCGCCAAGGACGCGCGACCAAACCATCGCCGATGCCGGGAATGCCGGCACCGTTCAGTCAGATGGAAAAATCCGAGGGCGGGGCGAAACTCCAAGCCAGCGCTCCCTCAGCCGGACCGGTGCCGGAAATGGCCGCTATGAAAAAAGGGGATTGGGGGAAATTGCCCAAACAACTTGCCGCCCAACTCTCGAAAGGTCAGAACGATGCCATTCCCAGTGACTACCGCGAGGCGATTGAAACCTACTATCGGGTCGTCGCCGAGAAGTCCAAGAAGCCTTGATGCCAACCCCCCCAACCTCCTCCCCCCAAAAAAATACACCATGACCCGATCTCACACCGCACCGCATTTTCAAACTAAAATCCGGCGGCGGGTTGCCGCGGGTGCCTTGTCCGTCATCGTCCTTGGCAGCCTCAGCGCCGCCGCGGGGGACTGGAACGGCTACGAACAACGCGACTCGGTCGTGGACGGCCGCAAATGCCTGCTGGTCCTGCCCAAAACCCCCGCCCCCGGCAAACCCTGGATCTGGCGCATGGAGTTTTTCGGACATGAACCGCAGGGCGACATTGCTTTGTTAGGCAAGGGCTTCCATGTCGCATACATGGATCTGTCCAACATGTATGGCGCGCCCGTTGCTCTCGATCACATGGACAAGTATCACGCGCAGTTGACCCAGGAGTTCGGTCTCGCCCCCAAAACCGTGCTGGAAGGCTTCAGCCGCGGCGGCTTGTTCGCATTCAACTGGGCCGCCCGCAATCCCGACAAGGTCGCCGCCATTTATGTGGATGCACCGGTTTGTGATTTCAAGAGTTGGCCGGGCGGCAAGGGCAAGGGCAAAGGGTCCGGCGGGGATTGGAACAAAGTCTTGAAAGTCTACGGGCTCACTGAGGAACAAGCTCTCGCCTACAAGCTCAATCCGGTGGACAACCTCGCACCGCTGGCCAAGGCCAAGATTCCAATCCTGAGCGTCTGCGGGGAAACCGACAAGACCGTGCCCATCGATGAGAACACCCGCCTGGTCGAAAAACGCTACAAGGAATTGGGCGGCGAAATCGTCGTCATTGCCAAACCCAACTGCGATCATCATCCGCACAGCCTCAAGGACCCCACCCCGATCGTGGACTTCGTGCTCAAGCACACCGCGAAGTGACGGCGCTGCGCGCCGGTTATTAGTTATCAGTTATCAGTTATCGGTTATCAGTTATCAGTTATCGGTTATCGGTTATCAGTTATCGGTTGTCGGTTGTCGGTTGTCGGTTGTCGGTTGTCGGTTGTCGGTTGTCGGTTGTCGGTTGTCGGTTGTCGGTTGTCGGTTGTCGGTTGTCGGATATTGAGTCAAACGCATGAAACACATCAATTTCATCATCCTGCTAGGCCTTGCACTCGGCTGTGCCGCCGGTGCCGCCACCGCCCCACCGCCCAACGTGATCGTGGTGGTGGCCGACCAATTGCGTTACCAATCGACCGGCTACGGCGGCGATCCGCGGGCGATCACGCCTAACATTGACCGCCTCGCCAGCCAGAGTCTCAACTGCCGCCAGTTCGTCGCCAACACCCCGGTGTGCTCGGCGTGGCGGGCGTCGTTTCTAACTGGCAAGTACGCGAGTTCCACCGGCGTGGCCGTCAACGAGTTGCGCATGAATCCCAATCAGGACAGCATCGCCCACATGTTCGGCCGCGGCGGCTATGCCTGCGATCATCTTGGCAAATGGCACCTGTGGGCGACCGCGGGTGACCACATGGCGATCCGCAATGCCTACACGCCGCCGGGCCCGTACCGCATGGGCTTCGACGCGTTTTGGGCCGGCTACAACTTCAACCATCAGAACTTTAACGCGTGGTATTTCCGTGACAGCCCCGAGCCACACCGGATCAAGGGGTTTGGCGATGCAGCATTTGTCGATCTGGCCATCGAACGGGTTAGAGCGCATGCCAAACAGCCCAAGCCGTTTTTCATGTTGCTGGCGCTGAGCACGCCGCATGATCCGTGGAGCAAGGACAATGTGCCCGCCGAGTGGTATGCCCGCTTCAAGGACGTGGCCTTCCCGTTGCCGGCCACATGGTCGGACAAACCCGACCCCTACATGGATCGCAACGCCGATCCGCAAAAATGGCTGACCTATTGGAAACCCAACATGACCGAGTTCCAGCGCGTTTATTATGCCATGACCGCCGCCATGGACGAACAGGTCGGCCGCCTGCTCGCGGCGCTCGACGACACCGGCCTGCGCGACAACACCATCGTCGTGTTCACCAGCGATCACGGCGAGATGTTCGGCGCTCACGGCCGGGTGTATAAAATGACCTTCTACGAGGAATCCGTCCGCACCCCCCTGCTCGTCCGCTGGCCCGGTCACATCGCCCCGGGCACACACTCGGACGCCTGCATCTCCACCGTGGACCTGATGCCGACATTGTTAGGTCTGGCCGGACGCGAGATCCCAAAGGCGGTCGAGGGCATGGACCTGTCACAACTCGTGTTAGGCAAGGGCGGCCCGCAGCCTGCGACCGCACTGCTGCAAGGCATGGGCCACACCCACCTTTGGAAGGACGGCTATGAATGGCGCGCCCTGCGCGACGAGCGTTTCACTTATGCCCGCTACCTCCGCGATGGCCGTGAGTTGCTTTTTGACAACGTCGCCGATCCCATGCAGAAACATGACCTGGCTAACGACGACACCCGGCGTGACATTCTAACACGCTTGCGCGGCCAGATGAACCAGCGGCTCGGCGCCCTCGGCGACGGCTTTGAAAAATGTTCCTGGTATCGCGATCATTTCACAAAAGACGGGGTGATTGTCACGGGTGCGCGCGGCTCCTTTCATCGCCAGTTCGGCGCGGACGTGCCGCTGGCACAGCGCGAGCATTGAGCCTGAATCACGCTCCGCTACTTGGACTGCGGTGACTTGTCACCGCCTTTGGCGGAGGTGGACTTGTCCACCGGGGCGCAGCGGCGCTGCGCCAACATCCAACCATGGCTGTCATAGTCCGGTAATAGATCACGCTCATGATAGAGTGACAGTCGCTGGCCATGTCCGAGCGGCATCTCTTGCCCAGTCCAGCCCCTTGAAATACCCATAAATGTTACCGTGCGAGCACTGACCCCCGGCGGCCCTGATTTCAAGACCCGCACCTTTGGACAGGCTGACGCCGACTTTCGCTTCGGCACCTCAGTGGCCATGACCGCGATGCTCCTGCGCAAGGACGCGGGCCTGGGCAACACCCGCTTCGCGGATGCGGGCATGCTGGCCGCTGCCGCTCTTGGCTCCGATCCCCATGGCCATCGCACCGGGTCTGGCTGTGATGGTTTCCGGGTTGGTTTAACCACACGACTTGCCATTTCCTCCGTTTCCGTAGCGACACCCCGTGATGGGTTCGAAATGATCCTGCAGAAACCGGCACTGAGCCTCAGCCCATGGGGAACGATTGCGATAGTGTCCATGCGCTTGGAAGGAGTCAAGCGGACATCCGCCATGACAAATATCCCAGAATCTACAATCCAGGCTTGGCAATATGAACAAGGATGCCGCTCGATGAAGAAACGATCAGATCTATTCGAGTCGGGTTTGCCAGCATCCGTGTGAGACATCTGCAAATGGGCGTCCGCATCCGCTGCCAACATCCATCGTCTCCCCCGTGCGAGAATCTCCAGCGCATCCATGCAAAAGGGTTTCGCGCGCTCAGGTTGATACTCCCGGAAGGCCGTCGCAAACAGCTCAATGGCCGCATGTCTCACTGCCGCATATGCCGAATATCCCA
>JBILFE010000189.1:0-6489 GCA_044351705.1 Luteolibacter sp.
CGCCGACAATCCTATACCCCCAACGCAGCAAATCCAAACCCGTATTTCGCGAAATAATGCCGCAGGACCCGGCACCGTGCCTAACAACCGCGACATATCCGTGGTCCGATCGGACCACGGATATGTCGCGGGCATCCGGGAGTGGGAGGATCCGGTGAAGCGGTGCTTGCCGCGGGGCGGCGGGTTGATTACACCGTGTGCATGCGGCTATTTGACACACTGACCCGGACTGAACGCGAACTGCTCCCGCTCGACGGCACGACGTTTCGCTTTTATTGCTGTGGCCCGACGGTATACGGGCCGGCGCACATTGGGAATTTTCGCACGTTTGTGCTGCAGGACGTGTTGCGGCGGACGCTGGAGACCGGCGGGATGCGCACCCTGCATGTGCGCAACATCACCGACGTGGATGACAAGACCATCCGCGATTCGCAAAAGGCCGGCCAATCGCTGGCCGATTTCACCGCCGGTTGGGCGACGAAGTTTCACGCGGATTGCGAGAAATTCGGCTGCTTGCCGCCGCACATCGAGCCTGGAGCGGTGGCCCACATTCCCCAACAAATCGGCATGATCGAGGCGCTCATGGCCAAAGGACATGCCTACGCCGCCGGGGATGGATCGGTCTATTTTAAAATTGCGTCGTTTCCCGGCTACGGGCGCTTGTCCCATCTTGACGAACGCGAACTGGATCTGGGAAAGACCCAAAACACCCGCGCCAATTCCGATGAGTACGAAAAAGACAACGTGTCGGACTTTGTGCTGTGGAAAGCCCGCCGCCCGGAGGATGGCGGGAATTTCTGGCCGTCACCGTGGGGTGAGGGCCGGCCCGGTTGGCACCTCGAGTGTTCCGCCATGATCCAGGAATATCTGGGCGATAGCTTCGACCTGCATTCCGGGGGCGTGGATTTGGTCTTTCCGCACCATGAAAATGAGATTGCGCAGAGCCAGTGTGCGTGTGGGGGGCGCTTTGCCGCGCATTGGCTGCACATCACCCATTTGTTAGTCGACGGCGGCAAGATGTCCAAGTCCCTTGGCAATCTTTACACCCTCGACGACCTGGTCGGGCGCGGCTTTTCGCCGATGGAAGTCCGCTATGTCCTCATTGGCGCGCATTACCGCAAGCCGCTTAATTTCACCCTCGATTCGCTCAGTGGGGCTCGTGAGGCGCTCGCCAAACTGGCCAAAAGTGCGCGCCAGATCGCCGCCAACATCGATGGGGAAGTGCGCTTCGAGGCGGTTGACTTCGGCCCGTTCCAAGCAGCATGGGACTGCCTGCAAAACGACCTCAATACTCCCGGCGCACTCGGTGGCATATTCACCGGCCTGCGCGCGGCGTCCGCCCTCACCGGCGATGCCGCAGCCAAGGCGCTGGCTGCCCTCAACCGCGTGCTGCGGGCACTAGGGCTCACTTTGCCCGAGGAATCCACCACCGGGGAGATCGCCGTGCCCGTTGAGATCCAAACCCTCGCCGACCTGCGCTGGCAGTTGCGTCTCGCCAAAAACTGGGCGAAATCCGACGAACTCCGCGCCGAGCTGGCCGCCCGTGGCTGGAGCGTCAAGGACGCCAAGGATTCCTATGCTCTAACGCAAACGGAAGTTCCATCCCGGTAGTGGGTCGGGTTAGCTACTAACATCTAACTATCCGGCGGGATCCAACTTCGGTGATGAGGTTGATTCCGATAGATGGTGTCAGAGGGCCTTGATTTTGACGTTGCGGAACCAGACGGTGGCATCGCCGTGTTTGCCTTGCAGGCCGATGTATCCCTTGGTGGGCAACTCGGCGAACGGGGTGCTGAGCCAGTTGGGGATGCCGGAGCCGTCGGGGTTTTTCTTGGCGGTGGTCCACAGCGCCATGTCCATGTCAGCGGTGAGTTCACCATTGAGCCACACTTTCACCTTTTTGCCCTTGGCCTCGATGGTCATGTGATTCCACTCGCCGGGTTTTTTGGTCATTTGTTTGGCTGGTGCCAGATGGCCGAAAATGCCGCCGCCGTGCCAGGTGGGTGCCGCCTTGGCCCATTTGTCGGCAAAAGGATCGGCGATCTGGACCTCCACGGATTTGGGAATCCAGTTCTTGGTGTCGGTGCAATAGATGATGACGCCGCTGTTGGTGCCATTGGCGGTTTTAAACTCCAGATCAAGGGTGAAATTTTCGTATTCCGCCTTGCACCAGTGGCATTGGGCGGCGCGGGGGGTGAGGTCGCCGGCGGCGACCGACCAGACGCCGTCGGGCTTGTCGGCATTGGCGAGGTCGGGGGCAAACAAGGGTTTCCATTCGGGTCCGCTCGCCTCGGGTTGGGTTTGGGCTGGGGCCACGGAGCAGAATGCCACGAGTGCGGCAAGGATCAAGGTTGGTTTCATGATGTTGGTTGGTAAATTGACCCTTGGTAACTGATGCCCGCGGGTCTTTCTTTCACAATTCGCCGCGATCATCTTTTTCGAGTTGGATGCGATCATTGAGGTTGCGGGCCTTGACGCGGTTGTTGCGTTTGGCCCAGCGCTCCACGGCCATCTGGCGTTTGGCGGCACGCTTCTTGAGCGCCGCTATTTCGCTTTCCAGATTGAGAAAACTTTCATGGCGGCGGCCGCATATATGGCCGTCATCAACGGCGGAGCGCACCGCGCAACCGGCATCCTGGCGATGGCTGCAATCCGCGTAGCGGCAGTTGGCGGTGAGCGCCTCCACATCGGCAAAGCTATCGCGGAGGGTGGCTTCATCCGTCCACATTTGAATTTCGCGCATGCCGGGGTTGTCGATGAGCATGCCGCCACCGGGCAGTGGCACCAACTCACGGGTGGAGGTGGTGTGGCGGCCCTTGCCCGTCACCGCATTGACCTCGCTGGTCCATTGCCATTCCTCACCGTAGAGGTGATTGACAAGAGTCGACTTGCCCACCCCACTGGATCCTACTATGCACATAGTAACCCCTTTTTTGAGGTGTTTTTTCAGCACCTGGAGTCCCTCGCCACGGAGGGCGCTGGTGACATGCACGGCGGCGCCCTCCCACAGCGCGGCAATCGCAGCGGCCGCTTGGGCGGATTGCTCGGGCGGAAACAGGTCGGATTTGTTGATGAGCACCAGCGCCTTGGCGCCACTGCGCCCGATGAGTGTGAAGTAGCGTTCCATGCGGCGCAGGTTGAAGTCCGGTCCGGCATCCGTGACCACGGCAACCACATCGACGTTCGCGCCGATCACTTGCGCTTGCGCGCTGTTACCAGGCATCTTGCGCGAAAAACACGACTGCCGCGGCAGCACCGCGCGAATCACATGGTCCTGATTTTCATTGCCTAGTTCCACCCCCACCCAATCACCCACCGCCGGCAAATCCGCGTCGCAGGCCGCTGCATGCCACAGCCGGCCGCACAGGATGACGTCGATTTCTTCGCCACCCTCCAGGAAGGCGCCGAAGTTGATGGCTGTCTCGCGGATCAAGCGCGCGGGCACCCAGCCTTTCGCGCGATAAGGCGCAAGGGCTTTGGCAAACTCCGGGTTCCATCCCAGGCTACGCAGGGTCATCCGGAGGGCAGACTAGTTGCGCCGGGAGGATCCGTCAACCCGTCACACCCACGATTAGGTGGGTACACGTTTGGGAGATTTTTCTTGCCGGACGCATCCCGTGAAGGTTGGCTCGGCGCACTCAAAAGACAAGAGAACCTCGCGCAAAGGCACCGAGACGCAAAGTGTGGGCAATTCCCCCGGACATTCCATCGAGTAAACGTGGAATTGTGTGGCATAGGTCGGGACTTTTACGGTGTCTCCCCTTTGGGTGCCTTTGGTGTGATTGTAATCTGAATTCGCTTGTTGAGTGTGAAATTTCTGCATGAATGTCCGCGAAGAAACATTGACTGCATGCTGCTAACGATGAGGGAGCCCTCGCCCGAGTTTCATCGCCCATCAAATTCCTGGCAATCCATTATGAAAGAAAATCGCTTGTTATTCTTATTATTCTCAACCTCACTCCTCACACACCCGCTCTTTGGGGACACAAAACCAGCGGGACAAGGATTTCCCACGTTCGATCCGAAGCTGGACGAGCGCGCAGGATTCGTAAAGCCGCCTGCGGGATATAATGAAGTACCCTTCTGGTGGTGGACCGGGGATGACCTCAATGTGGATCGTCTTGTTTGGCAGGTCGAAGAGCTTCACAAGATGGGCATCAGCGGTGTGCAGGTCAACTATTCACATTACGACACCAAAGGATGGCCGACCGAAGAAGGAAACCCCAAAATCTTTACGCCGGAATGGTGGAAGGTCTATGGCACGGTCTCAAAGGCCTGTGCAAAATATGATATGGGAATCGGCCTGAGCACCTATACGCTCGATTGGCCGCGCGAAGGACAGAACCTTTTCCTTGAACTTTTCTACAAGCACAAAAAATGGAATGCGCAAGGCATCAGAGGAAGCGCTCTGGCGACTGTCAAGGGTGCCACTGTCTTCAAACGGGATGCTGACCCCAATTGGAAGTTTGTCGTTGCGTATGCGAAACAAAACAACGTGCTCTCCACCGTGGACTTCATCACCATCCCCATCACAGATGGCAAGCTTGACTGGTCTGCACCCGCAGGCAAAGAGTTTGTTGTCTGGGCATTCTGGGATGAGGTCTCCAAGGGAACTTTCAATCCGATGATGCCTACCGCAGGCGATATCATCGTCAAGAATTTCTACCAGCCCTTCGAGGATAATTCACCCAGCAAATCATCCAAGGGATTGAACTACTTTTTCAACGATGAATTGCATATCGGCCTCGGCCAGAACGCCTGGTGCGACGATTTCCCAGTTGAATTCAAGAAGCGCAAGGGCTATGACCTCTTCACCATCCTGCCAGTCATCTGCGGCGCAAACATGGGCGACATCGTCCCCAAGGCGCGCATCGATTACGCAGATGTCCGTATGAGCCTGATGGAAGAGCGCTATTTCAAACCGATCTTTAATTGGCATAACTCCCGCGGAATGATTTACGCATGCGATCCCGGAAGCCGGGGAACCGACCCCGGCGAATTCGGCGATTACTTCCGTGCCAACCGCTGGTACACAGCTCCCGGACATGACACACCAGGCGGTTCTGCAAACCTGATTAAAAACAAGGTCTCCTCGTCCATTGCCAATCTCTATCAACGTCCTCGCGTATGGCTGGAGGGCTATCACAGCCTCGGCTGGGGCGCAACCCCCGAAGTCATCATGAAGGCAACGCGCGAAAATTATCTCTATGGCGCCAACCTCCTCAACTTGCACGGACTCTACTATACGACCTACGGTTCGCACTGGGAGTGGGCACCACCGTGCTACCATTTCCGCATGCCCTATTGGGCGCATATGAAGTCCTTCTTTGATTACTTTGAACGGCTCTCCTACATTGCAAGCCAAGGCCATCTGGTCGCAGATGTCGCCATCATCTATCCTGTTGCAGGCTACGAGGCAGGGCTCGCAGCAAAAGAGGCGACCGATGCGGCCTTTGAGAGCGGTGCCAAGCTTTTCGCAGCAGGTATCAACTTTGAATATGTGGATCATCAGTCCCTTGAACGCGCTGTTGTTAAAGACGGCCGTCTCACCATCGCTGGACCTGAAGCTTCCTATCGAACGCTGGTTTTCCCTAACATGAAAGCGGTTCGCTGGTCCAGCATGGAGAAGGCCGAAGCTTTTGCCAAGGCCGGCGGCCTGGTCTATGTCGTCGGCGCTGTCCCCGAAGTCTCCGACCACGCAGGCTCGAATGATCCCCTCTTGACACAAACCAATAACAAGGTGTTCACGGCTGACCGCAGAATGAAAAGTGCTGATGACCTTTGCAATTCCATTCAAAAAGCCTACGTCCAGGATGTTGTCGGGATTGATTGCAGGCCGCGCGCCATGCATCGCAAGACAGGCCTGCGGGATATGTACATGGTCATGGACACCAAGCCGGGCGACGTGGTCGAATTTCGCACCAAGAATTCGGTTGTGGAATTGTGGGACCCGGGGTCTGGTGAAAGCACACCGCTCGAAGTCGTGAAGGTCACTGAGACAGGCACGCAAGTCAGGCTGACGCTTGAACCCTACGAGACCAGCGTGGTCATGTTCGGCGGACAGGCGACTGCGAAACAACAGCAAGTCGTCGCAGCAAGCAGCCAACCTCCCAACGTGTTAAAGGCGTTGACGAACGCCTGGAATGTCGCATTTGAGCCGACCATGAACAACACCTTTGGCGACTTCCGGATGCCCGTGACCAAGCTCAATAAGATGATTGGCATAGAGGCACGCCGGCTTGACTGGAAAGCCGGCTCGCTTTCAGACAAGAAGCTCTATGGCTATGGCACACAGTTCTATGTGCTTGGACCGCTACCCGCCGGAATCGCGCTGACACCCCAAGATATCGATGTGGCCAAGCCTGTTGAAAAAGATGGCAAACGCTATGCCTGGAAGCCGTATGACTTTTCCTGGCGCATGGGCAAGGAGGGCAATCTGGGTCATCAGGGCTATCACGGGCTTAAGCGCACGGTCACCGATGACTTCAT
>JBILFE010000092.1:0-8716 GCA_044351705.1 Luteolibacter sp.
CGGTCGATAGCGCGACGTCGTCATACCAAACGGTGTTGTCCTTCGCCGCGGCATGAACATAGACGCCGAGGTCGAAACGCTTGAGTCTGACATCCGGTGACGAGCGCCAGCGAATGCCTTGATAGTGGATGTAGAGTTTGCCGTCTATCCAGGCGGCCAGTTCGCCGTTGGACTGACCCGCATCGTTGGCCTTGATCATGTGTTCGAGACAATACCATTGGCCGCGACGGGGAATCACCCGCTCTGAAGCGTCAGGACCGAGCATGTTGCCCCAGTGGTGCCCGTCGCGGTCGCGTGCCATTTCCATCCAGTAGGTGTAGAGGAAAAGATAGCCGGGAGGTGGCAGCTTGCGCCAGTCGCACCATGGCTCGAAACGACTGTTGAAGCGATCATCGCCGCGTGGACGGATTCCCGCCGATCCCATGCCGGCCCAACGGTCGGTGCCAGCCACCGCCGCCAAGCTGCCGCCGGTGTGGTTCAGATTGCCTTGGTCGTAGTCGGCGGCGTACTTGATGTAGAGGCGAAGGTGAACGCGGTCGTGTCCCTCCGGTCCGAACCAACCCGTGGCACCGGCGCCGGATTCCTTGCCATCCATGGCCACGGCGGTCAACTGCATCGCTCCCGTGCCGGTGTGGGCGAGCTTTGCATCAATCACGCGCTTGGCACTGCCTTCCTTGAGGCCGCGGATCTCGAAGTAGTTCTTGAGCGAGGCGTCGGACTCGAAATCATCCTCAAAGAAGATCTTGCCGGGTTTTTGTAAATCGGCCAGAGCCTGAGGGTTGCCACGGGTTTCGGCAGACACCAGGTGCGGCGCGGGGAAGGCGGCGGCGTCTTGCGCTTCCGCACCCGGTACCGCATTGACCAGCAGCAGCAACAGCCCAGCCAAACAAATGACGGAGGGTGGGTCGCGTTTTATCGTGCCCATGACGGTGCGTTTCATATCCGTCGAAGGATAGGCGGCACCCGCGGGCCGTCCAGTGGAATCCGAAATAGCGGGACACCGTCACAGCCGTAGCCCGTGTTGTTTCACAACATCCTCCCAAGTATGGAATGGCGACGGCGGGAGGTATGCGCCGCGATCCGACTCGTAACGGCCCTCGATGCCCGTGAGCACAGCCATGGAGTTGGTGGCGGCGGCTTTGACGCCATCGTCGGTGCAGCGAGAGCCGGCGAAGAAGTCGTTGCCCGGCCAGGACACGTGATCCCAGGCGACGATGCTGAACAACAGACAGTTAGAGAAATCATCGCCATCCTCGGCGTAGGCGTGCGGCTCACAGAGTTGGGATTTGGCTAGATTTCCTTGCAGCAAGGGGCGGACCATCAGGGAGATGCCGTTAATTTCAAGCCGTGTGTTAGAGCACTCGTTGAAGGGGTCGTAATAAACCGCCTTCACGTTAGGAAAAGTCGTGCCGTGCCGGGTCAGGAAATTTTCCAACACTGCCAGCAACGCGGCCCCGAGTTGGCCACGGAACGGACCGGCGAACTGCCCGCAGCCGAGACCGGGGATGGTGATGAAAGCCTGCCTGCCTGCGGCTTTGGCAACGTCATTCACATGCTCAAACACCGGCAACAGGCGGCGCTCGTAGAGACGGAAATATCCTACCGGGCAGATCTGTCCGTTAGGCTGGGTCGCTTCCGCCCAATCGGCCGGCGGGTGTCCCTTGCCATTGCGCAGCAGGGCTCCGGGTGTGAAGACCAAGGTGCCGGGAAAGGGTTGCGCGTGCGGAATTGGCGCGTTGTGATGGCCATTGTCGAAGACGGTCACTGGCACTGCGATGGAAATGTCACCGAGAATGCCAAGCTCGGTTGGATTCCAGTCCGAGCCATCGCCGGCCACAGCGCTCTCCGCGAAGATTTGAGGCACCTTGGTGTTGATGAGCGCGTCGAGGAAGGCGGCGTCGGTGAGTTTTTCCAAGTCCATGCCGCGGAGGCTTTCCTGCAACTGGTTTCCCGCCACGGTTTCTGCGCAGCGCAGGCATTCCAGATAGTCAGCAACTCTGGTTCGGGTTTCTGCTGGAACTAGGATGGTGTGGGCCATGAGCGAGAGTTTCAACTGTTCCGCCGAGTCCATACCCTATTCCCATACCCTTAGCAAAGGTTATCAAGCCCCGCTTTCTAACGATGGGTGGCGCACGCTTCCAGCGTGCAGCCTGCCGCATCCTGCGGCAGGATCTTCTTCTTTTCAGGCTTGGATGCTTACAATCAGGTCCGTGAAGCCGCCCGCGTGAAGATCCTCCGTATGCTCGGGAAGATCGACGATGCGGTTTCAACCGGATTCTTTGAGCGGACGCCAGCCGAGCAACCATAAACATCCTCAATCCGCAATCCGCGATCCGCGATCTTCAATCCACGATGGTCGGGGCGGCGGGATTCGAACCCACGGCCTCTTCGTCCCGAACGAAGCGCGCTACCAGGCTGCGCTACGCCCCGACATCATCCAGCGCCCGCAACAATCTGGGGCCGGACGGAGGTTTTGGCAAATTTCCGGGGGGCGCGCAAGCGGATAATTCGGGATTTTAACGCTTGGAATGCCGGGCAGGTCCGGTGTATTAACCGCGCCATGGCCTACCTTGACGAGAATTTCCTACTGCAGTCGGCCCTGGCGCGGCGCTTGTTTCATGAGGTGGCCAAGACGCAACCGAACATTGATTATCATTGTCATCTATCACCCCGGGAGATTGCCGGCAACCGGCGCTGGGACAACCTCGCGGAGATTTGGCTCGGCGGGGACCACTACAAATGGCGCCTGCTGCGCGCCAATGGCGTGGCCGAAGACCTCATCACCGGCCAATCCACCCCGCGCGAGAAATTCCAAGCCTGGGCGGAAACCGTGCCCCACACCCTGCGCAACCCGGTCCACCATTGGACCCATCTGGAACTCCAACGCTACTTCGACATCGATCTGATTTTATCCCCCGCCACGGCGGATGAAATCTGGGAGCGGGCGAATGCAAAACTTGCCGCGCCGGAGTTTTGCGCGCACGGCTTGCTGCACCAATTCGATGTCAGGATGGTCGGTACCACCGACGATCCGGCGGATTCGCTTGCCGACCATGAGGCGATCGCGGCCTCGGGACTGGTCACGCGGGTGTTGCCCACCTTTCGTCCCGACAAGGCGTTTTTGGTGGACCAACCGGCGCTGCTGGAAGCATGGTTAGACAAACTCGAGGCGGTGGCCGATGTGTCGATCACCTACCTATCCGATCTGCTGGCGGCCTTGCAAAAGCGCCACGATGACTTCCACGATGCCGGCGGGCGCTTGTCCGATCACGGGCTCGGCCGCTGCCCGGCACTGGCATGTTCGGATGAGGACGCCTCGCTCATTTTTGACAAGGCGCGCTCGGGCAAGGCGGTGACGGCCGAGGAAAAAGAACAGTTCTCGTTCTATCTGATGGTTTTTTTCGGGCAACTCGATGCCGCCCGGGGGTGGACCAAGCAACTCCACCTCGGCGCCTTGCGCAACACCAACAGCCTGATGCATGGCTGCCTGGGACCCGACAGCGGCTATGACACCATCGGCGACAGCCGCCAGGGCGACGCTTTAGTTAGATACCTGGATGCCCTTGCCAGCGAGGGGGCCCTGCCGCAAATGATTCTCTACAACCTCAATCCGGCCGACAATTACCTGTTTGCGGCCCTGACCGGCGCGTTTCAAGATGGCAGCACCGCCGGCAAGATCCAGTTTGGTTCCGGCTGGTGGTTCCTCGATCAGAAAAATGGCATTGAGCTCCAACTCGACGCCCTGTCCGCCACCGGCCTGCTCTCGCGCTTCGTCGGCATGCTCACGGATTCCCGCTCGTTCCTGTCGTACCCGCGCCATGAGTATTTCCGCCGGATCCTGTGTAATATGTTAGGCGGTGAGGCGGAGCGCGGTGAGTTGCCCGATGATTTTTCGGTGCTGGCCGGGTTGGTGCGCGGCGTGTGTTATGAAAATGCCAGGGGCTATTTTGGCGTGACGGGGTGAGGCAGGTGGCGGCTGATGGCGTGTTGCAGGTGGGTGGTGACGGTATCGATGTCGCCGTTGCCGGGTATGACGCGGGCGAAGGGTTCGCCGGCGAGGGAGAGGAAAATCTGGCGGCAGCGTTGCAGGTTGTCGCGTTGTTCAAACTCGTTGGCGGTATCGCCGCGCGCGCCGATGCGGCCCAGCGCGGTGTCCACATCCAGATCGATGATGAGCAGCAGATCGGGCACCGGCGCAAACGCTTCATTGAGGCGGCGGATCTCCGCCGGATCATAGCCGCGGGCACCTTGATAGGCCATGGTCGAAAAGTAATATCGGTCGAGAATAACGACCTTGCCGGCAGCCAGCGCGGGCGCGATGAGCTCGTTCACATGTTGGCGCCGGTCATTGAGGAAGTACTCCAGCTCCGCCGCTGCAGACAAGCGGCCGCTGGCGGCCGATTCGCGCAGTTGGCGGCCCCACGGACCGTCGGTCGGCTCGCGGCTAACAACCACGGCGCGGCCCTGCGACTCCAACCAGCCGCCAAGCCGCCGCGCCTGAGTGGACTTGCCGGTGCCATCGATGCCTTCTATGACAATGAATAATCCGTTAGACATGGGGGTGAGTGATGGAGTGATGGAGTGATGGAGTGAGGGAGTTTCAATTGGCGCGGGTATGGCTGCGGGGCGTTTGGGGCGGACCTCGATGGCGGCGGGCTCGCCACAATAGGGGCAGCGGAAGCGGCCTTTCAAAAGGATGGAGAGCGCCACGTACAGCCGATAGCTACCGAACAGGCGCCGGGTCTTGCGGTGGGTCACACAGGCATTGTGGGCGAGGGGGTTGCCGATGCACAGCGGGCAGCGGGCGCGGCCCGCGCTGAGCCACAGGGCGAGGGTGAGCGGCACGCTCAGGGCGAAGAGACCGATCGCGAGGTGCGTCAGATCGTTTTTCCCGATGCACAGCGAGTAACCCAGCAGCACGGTCGCCGCGCCAATGACCAACCATTTGAATAGCAACAGAAACGCTGCCAAACGAAACCGTCTAACTGAGTAGTGACTGGGAAGGCGATGCATGGAAAATGGGGCGATGCGCGGAACTATCCGCGATCCAAGGGTGAAATGCAAATTGGGTCTAACGCGACGCGAGGTAAAGCCGAAATGGGGGGCGGTGAAAAGACATACTTTGGTATGATTGATGGTTTGCGTTGATTTTTCTTGATAGGTGACGGGGTGGGGCTACGCTGTGCCCACTGATGGCAGACAAAATCCAACAAGTGAGCGCGGGTGGGGGGAAACCCACCGATGCCATTGGAGTGGCGGCGTCCATACCCGGGCGGACGGCGGAGGAATTTGTGTCCATGACGCCGGTGGAAATCCAGACGCTGGTGCATGACCTGCGGGTCCATCAGATCGAGTTGGAGCTACAGAATGACGAACTGCGCCGGACGCAATCCGAGTTGGCAGACTCCCGGGCGCGTTACTTCGATCTCTACGACCGGGCGCCGGTGGGCTACATCACTTTCAGCGAGTCGGGCTTGATTCTGGAAGCCAATCTCACTGCCGCCACCCTGCTGGGTGCGACCCGCGACAGTCTGGTCGGGCAGCCGATTTTCAAGTTTATTAACCGGGATGACCAGGACCGCTACTACCTGAGCCGCAAAGCGTTTTTTGAGCCCGGGCCGGCGAGTGTTTGCGAGCTGCGGATGGTTAAACCGGATGAATCGGTGTTCTGGGCGCGGTTGCAGGGCGTGGCCACAGCAGGCCCCGCGGGCACCGTCCAATGCCGCTGTGTCGTGAGCGACATCACCGCAGAGAAGCAGCTCGAGGAGTCGGTGCGGATCAAGAGTTGGGTGTTTGATGCCTCGATCACAGCCAACAGCATCGCCAATTCCGAGGGCATCATCACCGAGGCCAATGCCGAGTTTCTCCGCATCTGGGGTTATGCGCACCGGGACGAAGTCGTGGGCCTACCCATCGCGCATTTTGTCGCCCATTCGAGCGAGGTTACGCCAATCATGGCAGCCCTCGATGGGATGGGGCATTGGGAAGGCGAATACACCGCTTTGCGCAAGGACGGATCGACCTTTCTGAGTCATGGCCTGGCCACCGTCGTGCTAGATCTGCAGGGGCGAATCGTCGGCTATCAGTCTGTTGTGTTAGATATCAGCGAGCGCAGTCTGATGAAAGCGGCGCTGCAGAAGAGCGAGACCCGTTACCGCGATATCTTCGAATTCGCCGTGGACGGAATCCTGCAGGGTGATACGGAAGGAATCATCACAGGCGCCAATGAGCAGATGCTGCAGTTGGCCGGCAGGTCCATGGAGCAACTGCTTGGCCGGCCTGCCAGCGATCTTTTCGCGCCCGCGGAACTGCAAACCAAGCCCCTGAGATTTGACCTGCTGAGCGATTCCAGGCTTCTGGTGGTCGAGCGCAATTTGCTGCGCCCCGATGGCACCAGCCTGCCTGTTGAAATGCATTCCAAAAGGATGCCCGACGGCACCTACCAGTCGATTTACCGCGACATCACCGAGCGCAAGCAGGCCGAGGTCGCGCTGCGGGATTGGAACCAGACCCTGGAGCGCCGGGTTGCCGAGCGCACGGCGGAGTTGGAACAGAGCCATGACCGCTACCAGAAACTAACAGAAGTGACGTTCGAGGGGATTGCGGTCACCAAGGACGGTGTGGTCTTGGACTGCAATCCCCAATTCGCGGGGCTTTTTGGTTATGCGTTTGGGGAGATGGTGGATTGCCAGGTGGTGGACTTGGTTGAGCCCGAATCCAGATCATGGGTCGCTCAAAACCTCAATGACAACTCCGAGGTGAATTGCGAGTTCGTCGGCATGCGCAAGGATGGCACGATGTTTCCGGCGCAAGTCCGCAGCCACGTTGGGACATGGATGGGCCAAATCACGCGGATATCCGCCATCCGCGACCTCAGTGAAATCAAGGAAGCACACGCCAGGCTGCTGCGCACGCAGTCCGAACTGGAGAATGTCCAACGCTTTGCCTTGGTCAGCGAAGTCAACGCCAGCATCATCCACCAGATCTCTCAACCGCTGTGTGCCATCAGCATCAATATTGCCGCCGTCATGCGGCAACTCAATGAGTGCATGTCGCAGGCCGGGGACTTGCCGCTGGCTGAGTCACTGGAAATCATCAAGGATATGGATACCGACGTGATCCGCATGCGTGAGGTCGTCACCCATCTGCGAAGGCTCATTGCACCGGACAAACAGACCCTGCCCAAGATCAACTTCAATCAGGTCGTGGAGGGGATCCTGCCCCTGTTGCGGGAGAAGGCTGCGAGTTGCAATGTTCGTCTGCTCGTCGATTTGGGCGAGGGCATGCCCCCCGTGTCCGCCGACGCTGTGCAGATCAGCCAGGTCATCTACAATCTGATGCATAACGCCCTGGAGGCCTCCGAAGGCTGTGCCTTGGATCGGCGCGTGGTGGCCCTGACCACGCGCGCGCTCGACGGCAATAAAGTGGAACTGTCGCTGCGTGATGCCGGCATCGGGATTGCGGCCGCGTCCTTGCCCAACTTGTTCCGCCCGTTTTTTTCCACCAAGCCTGCTGGCTTCGGCATCGGACTGCGCATCAGCCGGACCATCGTGGAGACCCTCGGTGGCAGCATCCACGGCTATAACAACGCCGATGGGGTCGGTGCCACCTTCCGCGTGGTTCTGCCCGTGAATCAGCCTAACCGGACTTTCAACAGATAACCCACACACCTATCATGACAGAGCACATGCAACGACGGCTATTCACCCGCCAGCGGCCAGTTAATGGCGCGCGCGATGGCGTGGTTAGGACTCGGAATTCGGAGAGGAGAGGCTCATGATAAGCGGTGAACACATGGTGGTGGTGCTGGATGACGACCCGTCCATTCTCAAAAGCTTGAAACGCCTGCTCGCGGGCCACGGCTATCTGGTCAGGTTGCATGCGGATCCGGATGACTTTTTCAGCAGCGGCTTACCGCCGGCCCCGGCCTGTCTGTTATTGGACAATCACCTGGGAGACTGTTTGACCGGCGTGCAGGTGTTTGAGGAGTTGTTGCGCCGCAATTGGTTCATTCCCACCGTGTTTCTCACCGCCCACTGGGATGTCCAGACCGTGGTCAACACCATGCGCGCCGGGGCGGATGACTTCCTAACAAAACCATATGACCCCGAGGCACTGGTCAAAGCGGTGGACCTGGCCTTGAAACGTTCCCGCGACAACCATCAGCGCGCCATCTTATCGGCTGCGATCCGCACCCGCGCCGCGTCCTTGAGCACGCGCGAGCGCGAGATCGTGCGCCTCGTCGTCAAGGGCTTGTTGAACAAGGAAATCGCCGACCAACTCAACATCGCCCTGGTCACCGTCAAAATCCATCGCGGCCGCGCCATGCACAA
Source organism: Luteolibacter sp. (assembly GCA_044351705.1). GTDB lineage: Bacteria > Verrucomicrobiota > Verrucomicrobiia > Verrucomicrobiales > Akkermansiaceae > Luteolibacter. The sequence goes on from JBILFE010000092.1 coordinate 8,334, forward strand.
GCTCGGCGCGGGCAACCCCTCCGAGTTGACCCACCTTGCCATGCTCGCCGGAATTTGTTAGTCCGGGGGGGAGTGACGACACTCATGTCGTCTCTTGAATATGTTATTAAGACGGGGGACAGGAGTGTCCCCCCTCCGCGCCTTCCTGCTTGCGCATCGCGCCGCAGCGGGCACACTCACCGCCGTGAACTCTGCTCCTCTCGGAATTTTTGACTCGGGCGTCGGTGGCCTCACGGTGGTGCGCGCCGTGCAGGAACTCCTGCCGGCGGAAAATATCTTGTATCTTGGCGATACCGCACGCCTGCCCTACGGCTCGAAAAGCCCGGAGACCATCCGCCAGTTCGCCGATGAGGACGTGCGGTTTTTGATTGGCCACGGGGTCA
>JBILFE010000228.1:0-5987 GCA_044351705.1 Luteolibacter sp.
ACTTTGTATTTCGACTTGTAAAGTTCGATCTGTTTGGCCGTCGGGTTCAAGGACGCGGTCTTTTCAAAGCGGTCGTAGGTGAGCAACTGGTGGTCATGATAGGCCCTGTCCAACGCCGTCTGGAAAGCATAGGGATAACAGTTGGAATCCACCCAGGTCTCATCCACATATTTGGAATAGCCGGGCCACAGCACCGCCACCGGCGCGATGCTGTAATTGTCGTCATCGTTGCCGCTGAGCATATAACTGAGCCGGTTCTGCCGTTCGCACCAGGATTGATACTTCGGCCAATTCGCTTCGTCGCCGGTGTAGTAATAGAACGGGGGGCAATCGGGGTCGGGATTTTGCACGGAGCCTTTCGGATTGAAAGCATGCGGGATCAGCACATTGACGCCATGAACCTGACACCAGTCGCCCATCCATTTTCTATCAGCCCAGGTCAAGCGGCCGGGGGCATAGGCCCCGAAAATCTCACACGTCGCGTAATGCCCCGGCAGATTGTTGGTGATCGCCACCGAGCTGATCAGCTTGGGCAATTGATACATCCAGTATTTTTCCTCCCTGGGATAGAACTGGTCGCAAACGAGGTCCATTCCCGGCATATCCTGGTATTTCTGCTTTTCCATCAGATTGATCGGTCCTCCGCCAAATCCCAGCGGCGCGCAGCCGGGGCCATGCTCATTGTCATGGCCGATCAACTTGCCGCCTTTTGAATGCAGGTAGTCGCGGTAGGTGCCGTAGCCGACTCTGGCCATTCTCTCGCCAAGGACCGACCAGAATTCATAGGCCGCCTGATGCGCGGCCTCGCCACTGAGCGGATAGCACTGGCCCACCATCATTTCCTTCCAGCGCGGGGAATCATTCTCCATGCCTTTCCCCCAGGTGCCGGCGAAGAACGGCTCGTCATAGAATGAACCCAGGATCTGTCCGGGCCTGGCATGCTCATAGTGCGGCTTGATGACATAGTCCAGAAACCAATCGATGGCATCCTGGCTGGCCAGATCCAATTGCTTGGTGAAGGCGGGGTCATCCTGTTGGAAATCATAGCTGAACTTCATGACTTTCCATTTCCCGGCAGGCACCTTCCAACTCAAGTTTCCATGGGTGATCGATTGGCCAAGATCTAACAAAGATGCGGCATCCAGGCTGTCCTTGCCATCGTCATATCTTCCCGCGATGGTTTTGATATAAGTGGGTCCGCTGTGGTCCGCGCTCTGGCAAGTCGCCGGGCCGGTCACCTCGATGGCGGTTGACCGCAGGTATTTGAACTTGTGTTGCGGCGGGACCTTGCCGCCGGCATTGAAACTCTGCCACTCCTTGCCCTCGTCATAAATATAGGCGCCCATCCCCCGCGTCTGGGCGTGATCCAATATCGCGGAAAAATCCGCCCAAAACTTCGGCCCGAGCCAATCCGGATGCGGTCGCGGTTCAATCACGAAACTGCCGTTGCCCCCATCCTTGATCCGATCCACATGCTCCCGCAGAATCTGGTGATCCTCGCCGTGCAGCCATAACAGCGGCGTGGTTAGACGCTTGCCTAGCGGCAGGGAGAGAAAATCGGCTTTCAAGGCCTCATACGCCAACTGCCGCGCAACCGGAGTTATGGCGGCCTGCGGCTTGGCGGTAGTGGCCACCTCTTGCGCCAGGACGATCCCTGAAACGAGCGTGGCCATGAGTGTCGCGGTGATTTTCATATGACTGGTTGTCATGATTCAGCGGGTACAACGTAGGTGCTTGGTCATGATGGGTTGGGTGCTGGAATCATTTTTATGAGTTATGGTGCGCTCCGGCAAGCCAAATGCGGGCGGCAAAAAGCCCTCGCACCAAAGCGGTGAGTTCAGGAATACTGGCCACGTGAAAGCCCGGGCTGGAGTCGTCGGATACTCCGCTGCAAGGATCGCCGGGGCACCGGCGTATGCACCACCGCACCTGCATTTCCCATTTTCCCCATTCTAACAAAAAAACAAGCACAACCATGAAGCTCAACCACAGTTTGATCAACGGGGTGATTTCAAGCATCCTCCTTGCCGGGGCCTGTGTGGCGCTGGCGTCGCTGGCGACGTCACCGGCAAGCAGCAATAAGCCGCCGTGGTGGCCTGCGCGACACGCGCAGAAAGTCGGGGAGGCCAAGAAGGGCGATGTCGGCATGCTGTTCATCGGGGACTCGATCACCCAGGGTTGGGAAGGTGCGGGCGGGGAAGTGTGGGCCAAGTATTATGCGCCGCGCAAGGCGATGAACCTTGGCTTCAACCGTGATAAAACCGAGAATGTGCTATGGCGGTTGGATAACGGTGAAATCGACGGCATTGCCCCGAAGTTGGCGGTGCTCCTGATCGGCACCAACAATACCGGCCTGCGCCGCGACCAACCTCAGGATATTACCGATGGCATCAAGGCCATCTGCGACAAGCTGCTCACCAAGTTGCCTCACACCAAGATCCTTGTCATGGCCATCCTGCCTCGCGCCGAAAAACCTACCGATTGGGAACGGGTCAATAACGATGCTGCTAACAAGCTCATTGCGAAACTCGCCGACGACAAGCGCATCTTCTTCATGGACATCAATGCCAAACTGCTAGGGGCCGACGGCATGCTGGCCACCGACATCATGCCCGACCGCCTGCACCCCAGTCCCAAAGGTTATCAGATCTGGGCTGATGCCATCGAGCCCACCGTGGCCAAGTTGATGGGCGAAGCACCGGCGAATTGAAAATTGTGCCGCCCGCCCGGGCACTCAAAGGCTCTCCGGGACCAGCAGCAGGTGCTCGCCGGCCGTCGTTGCCAATTGCAACTGCGTGCCGGACAGGTGCTGCGCCAATTTGCCGTTGCGGTGGATGGCCACGGTTTTGCCGGGCCATGGATTGAGCAGCACACACGGCCGGCCCATCTCGCTTTCAATAGCCACTTGCGCGATGGTCCCGTTGTCAATCGCGCTGGACACCAGGAATGCCCCGAATGTCCGCAACCGGTAGAAGGACGCCTTTTGCGTCGCCGGAAATACCGGAAAGACCCGCATGACGTCATCGTGGCTCTGTAACATCATTTCATTGATCATGCCCGGGATGCCGCTGCACGTCTCGATGCCACCGCCACCCGCATAGATCCACAGATTCGGATAGGCATCGACCGCGATTTTCGCGCGGGCCTTGGCGAAGAGGAAATCCGGATCATATCCCACCCGCGCCGCGCCAATGAATGCGGTCTGAAAGGCGTTGCCGTGATGCAGCCATTCTTTGTCGGTCCACCGCGCCATGTCCTTGCGGACCCTGTCTAACAAATCCGGGGCCGAGTTGAGCCCGATGTTGGTGGCCGGGAACACCAGGCCGTGCATGATGTTGTAATCCAGACCGACGGCTTTGGCGGCCGAGCCGCTGCCACCTTCGCAGGCTCGGAAGCGTTTGTGGCCATTCTCGATGGCGACCGGCCACTCGCTCAAACCGGTTAGGATGCGGTGCCACTGCTCGCGTTTGTGCGCGTCCCGGTTCAGATCCGTGCTGATGCCGATGAGCGCCTTGAAAAACACCCGCAGAAATCCGAGGGATGGGGTCGGATTGATGTCGCCATATCCCTGTTTCCAGTTCTTGCCCTGCCAGGGGCCGACCTCATCGAAGTTGTCGTTATGAATCACATAGCGGCCATTTTCCAGCTTGAGGTAGCCTTCCCAAAACTCGGCCACGGCCGCGAGAAACGGATAGACCTTTGCCACATAATCCAAATCATAGGTATAATGATACCGCAGGATCATGTTCATGCTGGCAAACACCGCGTTGCTCTTCTGGCCGAGAAACATCGGCTGGTTCGCCAGATCCAGATAGGAGGCGTCCTCGCCGCATTTTTCCTGATAGGAGGCGTCCATGCCCGCCTTGTCCTGGAACCGGCAGGTCAGGCCTTTGGGCCCGAGCGCGACACTGGCATACGCGCCTTGCTGGTTCAGGTGCTTGAGCGCATCCGCCTTGAACTCATCCAGATGCTCTAACAAAGGTGTGTCATAACAATCCGTCAGACTCACCCGGTTGGATGAATAGAGCGCCCAGAACGGCGCCTCGTGGTTGTAGTTGAGGTGAAAGTCGCCCGACCACGCGGTCCGGTCGGAGGTGGTCCAATTGCCGAAAAGTCCGGGGGGGAACTTTCCATTCCGGCTGCAGCAGGCCATGATATAATGAGAGGCATAGTAGTATTTTTCCAGCAGTTTGTCGTCGAGTTCGACGTAGGACGCGGCCCAGAAATCCTGCCACCACTTGTTGTGTGCGGCTTTGAGGCGGTCGACGGCGGCGGGGGCAGCGCGCTTGGCTTTTGCCCTTGCCAGGACGTCGTAATCGCGCGAGTCATGATTGGTGACCACGGCCGCGACAACGGTCAGGGGTTGGCCGGGCTTGAGGGAAAACGAGGTGCCGGAGGCGGGCAGCGTGCGGAGGGCAACCATCGCTTCCGAAGGGAAAAGCAGGTCTGACGTGTTGAACTTGCGGGTGACCCACATGACATCGCCGTCCTGGCCCTGTGCCGTTTGCGAGCCAAACCCGTCTTTGGCCCACAGGTTGAGTGACACCTGCACCGCTTGCTTGTCGGTGGTCAATTCGAGTAAAATGATGCCGTCGGTGGCGGTAACGCGGGCTTCCATGGTCACGGTCGTGTCGGGCGTGGCAAAGGTCGAGCGGATGACCGGCTCGTAGAGGATCTGTTCGACGTGATAGGAAGCGTCTTTGAGTGGGTCGATGCGGACATCGATGCCGCCGATCAAGCTTGGTCCGCATTGCTTGTAGTCCGGCCCGGATTTCCAGAAATCATTTTTGGAGATCCAATATCGTTGCTGCGCGGGACGGCCGCTGACGGTCAGGCCGATGTCGCCGTTGCCGGTGATCGGACTATCGACCGCGTGAAACGATGGCACGTGCTTGGATGGTGCCTTAAACACGGCCTTGTGGCGCGACACAATCGCCGCCGATTTGGCGATGGTATCCTGGGCACCTGCCAGGCCGATGCTGCCGAGGGAGAACAACACCGCAAAAAACCGTGGTGTGGTGCGGAACCCTGACCGGCTTGCGCGGGGAAGACTAGGCAGTAGCGTGAAACAAGTGAAATTCATGGGGGAGTATCGTGTGATGGAAGAGAATTGCGGGAACCATTACGGCGACAATTTGGCATTCTTCCATTCCTGCGCGGATCCGAGGAAGTACAGGCAGGTGTGCATCGCCGGCAAATCCACTCCGAATTCAATGGCATCCTTGGCCACCAAGGTATCGCTATAGACGTCATAAACGTCCGTCCGCCGTGGCAGCCGGATGTTGCGAACGCCTGCATCCTGAGTGTGTATCGACAGAAATGCCTTGTTGGCATAGATCACATCATTTTGGTTGTCATAGACATGCACGCCCGCCCTGGCGGCCAGTCCCCTGAGAACCGCGCTCGGCAGGGTTGGTGCCGCGGAATAATAGGCATCAATCCCGTCAATATGCTTCAGCACAAGTCCCGCCACACCTTGCCCGTCGAGCATCCCGAGCACCTGCGCATCCGGGTCATCGGGATACAGCAGCGGGCCGATTGATTGCTTCGTCCCATATAGTATTTGCCGTGCAGCCTGACGGCATCGGTTGCCGCTTGCCCGGTGCTGTATCCCGTCCCGAGTTCGCGGAACGCATAGGCGCTCGGGGCGGTTAGAAAGTCAATATCCTTGCATTGAAGCAACTTATGCAACGCGAGGTGGCCGTTGTCCTGCATCCAATTGTCGGCGTAGGCGAAGAACATATATCCATAAAACACACCCACCAATTGTTCACCATGCGTGGCCTCCTTCACCGTTTGCGCCAGGAGGCGGATGATTTCAGTGACGTTCTCGCAGTAGAACTCGTAGTAATCGATGACCTTCCGCTGAATTGCCGGATCACGCCAGACAAACAATCCGGTGGCCTGGCGTTCCGCCCGGGTCGGAATCCCGGCCGTGGGGAGCGGCACCCCTGGCACAAGACAGGCCAGTTTGAAAAAACCAACAC
>JBILFE010000678.1:0-2672 GCA_044351705.1 Luteolibacter sp.
CCCGGCCGTGGCAAGCGTCACGCTTGCCTCATTCCAGGCATGTTGCAACAAGCCATCGCCGGCATATTTTTTTCCCAACCACTTGCGGAACCCGCTCACCATCGGTGCGCTGTAGTCCTCGAGGTCGCTCAGTCCGTCACTGGACCCGGTGGTGCTCCAGTAGAACCATTCCTCCCACATGTATGTCAATCCGGCATTGGCAACGCCATTGATAAAGAGTGTGGGCGCACCCTTGTGCATTTTGATTTCAGCCGTGGGTGGCTTTGGGCTCTCCGCCGTCACATCTCCCACGATTCCAAGCCAAAGACCGGCGCTCATGAATGCACACATGGCATGCCGGGCGGGTTTATGACGCATGCGGGCCACTACGTGACGAGCAGGGCGCTTCTTGCACGGCACGTGCCGATGCCCGCACTCCAACTAGCGTGATGAACAAGTTCGGGCCTCGCGGATTCACATTTTACTCACCGGTTCATTGTGATCTGGGAAGTGCCTTTCGCCGGCGTTTATAGAGATTTCGGTCGTTGCGAGGAATGGGTTGGACGGCTGAAGGAGTTTCGCCTAGCCTTGTCTCGGCAAGACGATGGGAATTCACTTGGTTGATCGGACTTTTGAGATAAGCGGACCTTCCGGGCTCGGGGCTTCGCCGCGTCCCGAACTCGTGGGACCGGTGTTGTCGAGGCTGCACGCAACGCTGGTAGATTCCGTGCGGATGGGTTTCCTGCATGCCAGCAAGACGCGCGGCCGGATTCCTCGCAGCCTTGAGGCGGCGGCGGATGTCCGCTTTGTCGGCATGGAAGGAAGCGGGGATGAGGTGACCAAGTTGCATTTCCGGGTCGCCCGCTTCGGCGATGTGGCGGCGGAATTGTTCGAGCAGCGCCAACTCTGGGACGACGGTCCCAAACCGGAGCAGACGGCCTTTGACCTGCTGGCCCTATCCTTGGGCGATGTCAGGAACCAGCGGGAGGATAGCAGTCGTTTCGACCACGGACTGCTCAACCGATTCGCAGGCTATCGCATGGCACTGAAGCGTGGGGTGGTGTCGATCCGGCTCGATGGCAGCGATTCGCAGCAGTCACAGATCGACCTGCTTTTGGTCAATGCCTCGGATCATCTGAGGAGGCAGACCCCGCCATCGCGACGGGTGAGGCTTTGCGCCAGGCTGGATATGTTAGGGGTGAGCCGCAAGGTGATGGGGATGTATCTGGAGGATGGCACTCTTGTCACCGCACTGTGGAATGCCGAGGACTTCGCCGGTTTGGCGGGCTTCCTCGACAAGGATGTGGTGATCGAGGGACTGGCCGTGTTTCGCCCCTCGGGCAGGCTGCTGCGAATCGACGCGGACGCGATTGATGCGGCGGGATCCCGTGATTCGTATTTCTCGACTCTGCCTCTGCCTGGTGTGGCGGACTATGCCGCAGTCGTGCGGGCCCGGCCGGGATCTTCTCCCTACAAAGAACTCCTGGGCATGATTCCGGCCGAGGAAACGGATGAGGAATTTCTCAAAGCCATGGAAGCGATGGACTGATGAGCGGCGGCTACTACCTCCTCGATACGAATGTGCTGCTGCACTGGTTGCGTGGCGGCAGCGTCTGTGCGACAATCGACGGACAGTTTGGTCTGACCGCGTCCGGGTTCCGCCCATTGGTGTGCGAGGTGACGCTTGGCGAGATCGAAGCCTTCGCCATGAGCAACAAGTGGGGGGACGCCCGGCGGCAGAAATTGTCCGAAGTGCGGAAAAAGCTGGTGGTGATCGATCTCACCGATGAGCGGATCTACCGCGCATTCGCGGAATACAGCACCTTGGCCAAAAACCAGGGGTTCCCGATTTTCCACGACAAGAACGATTTGTGGATCGCGGCAGCCGCGAAAGTGAGCGGTGCAGCCGTACTCACGACCGACGCAAAGGGCTTCAAGCCGCTGAGGGACGGCCAGCATCTCGATGCCGTGGTGCTTGACCCGAAAACCGGTTGGCCGGTGGCCTGAGGGCAAATCACATTGCACGAAACAGCCTATACCATGCGCATCACCCTGCTGTCGCTTGTCGCTAGCCTGCCGCTGTTGGCATTCGGCCAGCGGATCAATCATGAGGGCCGCTCCCTCGGGCCTGCACCTGTTGTGAAGACCCCGCTGCTGTTCAACACGCCGGAAGCGGATGCCGTGGTCGCAGCCATGCAGATCATGCCCCGCGACAATCCCTGGAACGAGGACATTTCAAAACGTCCCCTGCTTCCTAACAGCGATGCCATGATCGCACGCATCACCGCCGATCTTGCGCCCAACCGGCGCACCCTCCGGTTGTTCACTGAGATGAATTATGTGCTCGTGCCCGACAACCAAGCGCTCGTGCCGCTGAAGTTCGTGAATTACCCTAACGAATCCGACCTCGATGGCGGCAAGTCCCCGGTCGGCCTGTATCCGATTCCAACCTATCGATCACTCCGGACGACCGCTATCCCAAGGGATGCTTCGAGCACCTCAATGGCGTTGGCATCGACCAGTTTGAAGTGATCCAGACCACCGGCCCCAACGAAGGACCGCGCGGCCGCTAAGCTTCAATGCAAGACTGGAATTGACGCCGGTGGGCAAACACCCCATTTTCCGCTACCCGCCTCACCGCCGTCGCGGCCCAATCATTGGCGCGGAAGCCTTCAGCCCCGAGAATAAAATGT
>JBILFE010000279.1:0-5386 GCA_044351705.1 Luteolibacter sp.
GGTGGCGGTGTCGTAATCGTATTGGTGTTTGGAGGGTTCGCGCGGCTTGGGTTCAATCAGGAACTGGCCCTTGAAGCCGATCTTCTTCGCGTGATCCACGGCGAGTTGCAGCAGTGCGGCGAATTGGTTTTGCTCCTGGCTGTACTTGGTGTTGAGAAGGGTTTCATAGCCTTCGCGCCCGCCCCAGAACACGTAGTTTTCACCACCCAATTCGCAGGTCGCTTCCAGTGCGTGCTTGAGCTGGGCCGCGGCATAGGCAAACACCTGCACGTCGGGATTGGTGCCCGCGCCGTGGGTGTAACGCGGATTGGAGAACAGGTTGGCCGTGCCCCACAGCAGTTTGATGCCGGTGTCTTTCTGCATCTTCTTGGCCTGCTTGACGACGGTTTCGAGGTTTTTAACCGACTCGCTGAACGTCGCGCCTTCCGGGGCGATGTCGCGGTCATGGAAACAATAGTAGGGAACGCCAAGCTTCTGGCAGAATTCAAAATTCGCTTGCAGCGCCTTTTCGGCGGCTTCCATCGGCGAGCCGACATTCCACTCGCGCACCCAGGCGGCCGGGCCGAACATGTCCGAGCCACCGCCTTTGAAGGTGTGCCAGTAGGCCACCGCAAACCGGAAATGTTGGGCCATGGTTTTGCCGCGCACCTTTTGCTTGGCGTTGAACCACTTGAAGGTCAGTGGGTCACGACTCTTGGGACCTTCATATTGAATCGGGGATTGGACGAGCGGGAAGTATGATTTCATGATTGGATGGAACGCGTCGATGCGACGTGAACAGTTTGCTGGACCCGCTGGTGGCGACAAGCAATTTTTTTCCATCCGTGGTAAAAAAACGAGTCTGCCCGCGGCGGCGGCCGTGTTGGTTAGTTCATGACCATTGGAGGGATCGATTTCAGACAGTTCTCGCTTGCGAAAATCCGCAAACGGGTCGATGGTAGGATCGCGTTCTTACCCCACATAATCCATGGAAAAGCTCATCGTCATTGCCAATCTCGGACGGGTTCGGCCCGTGAAATTCAAGCCGGCGGGAGAGGATCCCGCGGATAAGGCCCACCTTTCAGAGGATCCCGGCGGCAGCGCGGACCTCAAGCCCAAGTCGATTACCGAAGTGGTCACCGACACCGCCGGCAGGTTCCGTCAGAGCGGTCGCCACGACCGCCTCGGCGGCATGTCCTACGGTGAAGAGCACCACCTCAAGGCGGAACTTGAACACCAGGCATTGGAGCGCGTCGCTGGCAAAATCGGCGACGTTGTGGCTGCCGCCGGCTATCCGGCCTGGCGGCTGATCATTCCGCCCGAGATCCGGCCGAGTTTGCTTAAAGCGTTGCCTGCTGCGGTATTCCGGGCCTTGTCAAAGGTGATGGCGGGGGATTTGACGCGCTTGCCGCTCGCGGAATTGGAAAAGCGGTTGATCCATCACCCTCAAAAGTCATGAGAGATTATTCACATCTCAATGATCCCTGGCTCCTGGCGGCCTGGCCGGGAATGGGGGCCGTGGCCATCAGCGCCGGCTTCTATATGATGGCCAAACTCGGCATGCATCTGTTGGCGGAGATTCCCGCCCGCGAGTTTTTCGACCTCGAATGCGTGGATGTGAAGCATGGCTTGATTCTCACGGGTCCGCTGCCGCGCAGCCGGCTTTTCCTGTGGCAGGATCCGCGCAAACATCACGATCTGATCGTGTTCATCGGCGAGGCCCAACCGCCGGCCAAAGGTGCCGCGTTTTGCACCAAGCTCATCGGCCATGCCCACCAGCTCGGCATCCAGCGAGTCTTCACCTTCGCCGCCATGGCCACCCAAATGCGGCCTGAACACGAGGCGCGCGTCTTCGGGGCCGCCATCGACCGTGGCACCCTCGCCGAGTTCAGGCACCTCGACGTGCATGTGCTCGATGACGCCCAAATCAGCGGTCTCAACGGCGTGCTGCTCGGCATGGCCGCCGACAGCGGGATGAAGGGTGGCTGCCTGCTGGGCGAAATTCCGCATGTGTTCGCCCAATTTCCATCTCCCAAAGCCTCGTTAGCCGTTCTTAAATCCTTCAGCGCCCTCGCCGATATCTCCCTCGACTTCACCGAATTGCTCTCGCAGGCACGGCAAGTCGAAAAAGGCCTCGAGGAATTTCTTCATCGCCTGGAAAATTCCGTCGGTGCCCCGGACACCGAGGTTGCAACGCTCGACGCCGCGGAAACGGATAAAGCCGCTCCCCGCCTCAGCGGTCACCACCAGCAACACCTCGAAGAACTCTTCGCCCTTGTCCGCAAGGACCGCTCCAGGGCCTATGAACTCAAACAGGAACTCGACCGCCTCAAAGTCTTCGCCGCCTACGAGGACCGCTTCCTCGACTTGTTCAAAGAGCCGATCTGAAAGCGCGCTCCAGACTTGCGGCCCCTTGGCATTGCATGCCGGGCTTGACCTGTGGCCGCGCATCGGGCACGGATGGCGTGAGCGTTTCACTATGTCTGAAGTCCGCAAAATCGCGCTGTTTGGCGGGACCTTTGATCCGGTCCATCTCGGCCATGTTTATATGGCCCAGCAAGCACAGACGGCCCTGGCATTGGATGAAGTCCGGTTTTTGCCATGTTGGATTTCGCCGCATAAAGTAGGTCTGGAGCCGGCCTCGCCGGTGGATGATCGCGTGGAGATGTTGCGGCGTGCAACCGCGGAATTGCCGTGGGCGGCGGTGGATGATTTTGAGCTGCGGCGCGGGGGGGTGTCGTATTCTTACGAGACGGCGGAAGCGATGCGCGAGCGATTTCCCGGAGCGCGGTTGTTCTGGATCATGGGTGGGGATCAATGGGCCGCGTTGCCGCGATGGCATCAACCGCAGCGCTTGTCGGCGTGTGTCGAGTTTGTTGTGTTTGCCCGCGGCAATGAATTGGTGCCGAGGGCTGGCTCTCTCATGCAGGCCCTTGCCGGCAGTCATCCCGCATCCGCCACCGCCATCCGCCAAGCATTCGCGCTGGGCCATACGTCCCATCCATGGCTGCACCCGGCCGTGGCCGACTGGATTGTTAGACGGCGCTTGTATCAATCCCTGCGGCCGAGCGCCAGCGACACATAGTAGAGGAGTTGGGCGAGCGACCCGACGGCGGCGGCGACATAGGTCATGGCCGCCCAGAACAGCGCGTTTTTCGCTTTTTCATGTTCCATGCTGGCGGCCAGGCCGCTGCTTTCGAGCCACACGAGGGCGCGGCGGCTGGCATCAAACTCCACCGGCAGGGTGACAATCGAAAACAAGGTGGTCACGCCAAACAAGGCGATATAGATCCACAGCGTCACCGGCCCCAGGAAAAACATCCCGAAGATGCTGAGCATCATGATGTAGTTGAGGAGCTTGCTGGAGAATTGGACGGCAGGCACCATTTGCGAGCGCAGGGTGAGCCAGGCGTACGCCTGTTGGTGTTGGATGGCGTGGCCGCATTCATGGGCGGCCACGGCGGCGGCGGCCACCGAGTTCATGGCGTATACCGACTCGCTGAGATTAACCGTTTTGCTGGTCGGGTCGTAGTGGTCGGTGAGTTGGCCCGGAGTGCTGATGACGCGGACGTCGTTGATGCCGTTTTGGCGCAGCATGGCTTCAGCAATTTGGGCCCCGGTGAGCCGGGTGGGGATTTGGGAATATTCGTTGAAGCGGCGCTTGAGTGTGCCGCTGATAAGGAAACTCACCAACAAGGACGCCCCAATGATAATCCAATACGTGGTGCTGATGAGTGGTGCGGATTGTTGCTGCGCTAAAATCAGATATTCAATTGGCATGACCGGACTTTAGCAATAATTGCCGCTATTGCAACCGAAGTTTGGGCGATTTCTCAGCGGGCGCGGCCAGGGTCCGGCACGCGCGATGGCGGTGGCAATTCCGCGTCGGTTCCAAATTCGACTGAAAGCCGGTGATTGATTTCGGGGCGGACCCAGGCATACTGCGTGTGTTCACCCCCGCATGCTCACCCTACTTAAAATCCGCAATTTGGCGCTTGTTGACGAACTCGTTTGGGAACTCGGCCCCGGCCTCATCGGCGTCACCGGCGAGACCGGCGCTGGCAAATCGGTCATCGTCGGGGCGCTTAAGCTCGTGTTAGGCGAGCGTGCCGAAAAGTCCTTGATCCGCACCGGCGAGGACGCGTGTTCGGTGGAGGCGGTGTTTGAACTCAAAGACCCCGCGGAAATCAATGCCATCCTCGAAGACGGCGGCCTCCCCCCCTGCGACGAAACCCAGCTCATCGTGCGCCGCATCATCGCCCCAACCAACACCCGCCAGTTTGTCAACGACTCGCCGGTCACCCTGGCCCTGCTCAAGCGCCTCGGTGAACACCTCGTCGACCTCCACGGCCCGCACGAACACCAATCGTTGCTCTCCGTCGAACGCCAACTCGCGATGCTCGATGCTTATGCCGGCGCGGAGACGGCCCACGCCAGCTACCGCGACCACCACCGTGCGTGGCGCAACAAGACCGTGGAACTCGAGGAAGTCCGCCACGCCGAAAATGCCAGCGAGCAGGAACTCGATTTGCTGCGCTACCAAGTTCAGGAAATCGACAACGCCAACCTCCAGCCGCAGGACGAGCACGACCTTGAGGACCGCTGGCGCCGCGCCTCCAACGCCAGCCGGCTCGTCGAAGCCGCCGCCGCCGCCGTCACTGCCCTCAATGGCGAGGACGGCATCCTCGATCGTCTCGGCGAGCTCCAACGCCATATCCGCGAGCTGGAAAAACTCGACCCGTCAATCCGCGAACGCACTGCATCGTTAGAAACCGCCACCCTCGAACTCGAAGACCTCGAAACCACCCTCGCCTGTTATGCCGGGGAACTCGATATCGACCCCGCCGCCGCCGCCACCCTTGAGGAACGCGTCAATCTGATCGAATCGCTCAAGCGCAAATACGGCCCGTCCCTCGCCGAGGTGTTGGCGCGCCGCGATGCCGCCGCTGCGCGCCTCGACACCATCGAGAACCGCAGTGAGAAAATCGCCGCCTTGGAAAGTGAACTCGCCGCCTGTCGCGCCGCCTTGGATGCGGCCGGCAAGACTCTAACGGCAGCCCGGCGCAAGGCCGCGCCAAAGCTGGCCAAGGAAATCTCCAACCAACTCAAGGATCTCGGATTCCTCCAGGCGTCGTTTGAGGCACCGTTGCACGCTCTATCCGATCCGGGGCCGCAGGGCTTGGAAGCCATCGAGTTCCAGTTCGGCCCGAATCCGGGCGAGCCCATGCTGCCGCTGCGCCAGATCGCCTCGTCCGGTGAAATCAGCCGGGTCATGCTCGCCGTTAAATCCGCGCTGGCGGAGCAGGACGCCACCCCGCTGATGGTCTTTGATGAAATCGACGCCAATGTCGGCGGCGAGGTCGCCCGTGCGGTCGGCCGCAAGATGGCGGCCCTCGGCATGCGCCAT
>JBILFE010000562.1:0-3250 GCA_044351705.1 Luteolibacter sp.
GTGGTGGCCATCACCCATTTTCCGCAGGTGGCCGCCAGCGCCAGCAACCATTTCGTGGTCGAAAAGGAAGTCGCCAACGGCCGCACCCGCTCGCGCTTGTTCCGCGTCCACGGCGAGTCCCGCATCGCCGAACTGGTTAGGATGTTAGGCGGCGGCGGCGAGCAGGCCCGCGCGATGGCCGCATCGTTGTTAGGACCGTAGGATCTCCCTCCATGGCCGCAGCATTCCATCAACACCCAAAACGCGGCAATCAGCATCGAGAGAACTCGGGAAAAAGAGGTTTTCATGGGTGGCTATTTTTCCATTCCTGACTGAAACTGATAGGTACCTGAGCCCACACGAAAAACGGCGGCCGCACCTTCCATCCGGAGAAAGGTGACGCCTGGAGCTTGCGAGGCCGGCTTACCCGACTCGCTCACTCTGGCAACATCCTTGGCCGGCACATGCACTGTGGCCGTGGTGTTGGCCGGAATCGTGACATCCATCGTCAATTGGTTGCAGTCACGCTTCCAAGCGCTGGCAATACGACCGAACGGGGAATCGTGATGCGCATCCACCCACGTCAAATCGCCGACAATCGCCGGCTTGATTTTGATGTGCTTGAATCCGGGCTGCGCCGGATCATAGTTGATGCCTGCCAGTGTCTGATAGAACCAGGCATTGAGATTGCCGGAGAGAATGAGCAGGGCCTCGCAGTTCATCTCCGGCCCCTGGGTGTCCATGTCCCATTTCTCCCACACGGTGGTGGCGTCCTTGGAAATCATGTAGCCCCAACTCGGGCGGGTCGTCTGCGTGACGATCGTGTAGGCCACCTCCGGATGGCCGACGTTGGTGAGCGTCTGCATGAGCCACTGCATCCCGATAAGGCCGACACTCAGATGGCCCTTGTGCTTGACCATGATATCATCGACAAGGTTGGAGATGACTTTTTCGCGATGCTCGTCCGGCACCATGCCGAAGGCCAGCGGCAGGACATAGGCACACTGGGTGCCACTCCAGTATTTGCAGGTCTTGGGGTCGAAAAAACGTGCATTGAAGCCGGTCTTCACCTTGGCGGCGAGGTCGGCATATTTTTGTTGGTCGGACGTCTTGCCGAGAATGCCGGCCATGCGTTCCATGATCCGGCAGTTGTTGTAATGATAGGCGGTGGAGATGAGCGGCCCGGACGTCGCGCCGAACTCATAACGCCTCAGTTTGCCGTCGGCATCGGGGATTTCATCCTTCTTGTCCATCGTCAGGGCATCGCACCAATCACCGAACTCATTGCGGTCGATGGTGCCGTCCGGCTTCATCTGGCGGTTGATCAACTCCATCCACTTGACGCATGGCGCATAGTTGTTCTCGATGATGCGGCGGTCCGCATACAATTGATAGAACGAGTCCGCGATGATGGTGGAGCAACTTTCCCATACCAGATCTGCGGTGTAATCACCGCCTTTGAAATAGATCGGGGCATTGAGGAGGAAGGCCCCTTGGGCGGTCTGTTGCAGGCGGATGTCATCGAGCCACTTCGCGTAAAACGGTGCGACCCGGAAATTCCAGGCGTCGCTCTCCGCATCTTTCGCCGGATCGCCGAGCCAGCCCTGGCGCTCGTCGCGATCCGGATCCAGCGGCGCGCTGCGCTTGTAGATCTGTTGGGTGCGGCGCACGTTGTCAAAAACCCGGTTCACTAACGGATTGGAACAAGTGAACGAGCCGGCGCTCTCGAGGTCGGTGTTGATGGCGAGGCCTTCGAAGTTATCCAAAGTTGGCACGCCGGGGAAGCCGGTGACCTCGATGCGCCGGAACCCCTGGCCTTTGAACCGCGGACTCCAGGTCTCGGTGCCTTGACCACTCAGGATATAGGTGTCCGTGCACAGCGCCTGGCGGTTGGCTTCGGTCTTGAGCATCCCATCAGGCTTGAGGCTGCACGCACTGCGCATCCCGATCTTGGTGCCTGCCGGGCCGGTGACCGTCAGCCGGTAGTTGCCATAGAAGACGCGGCCGAAATCCACGATATAAACCCCCTCCTTCGGGTGGGTGATGGCCACCGGACGGATCCGCCCGACCACCCGCATCGGATCTATCATCTGCGCCTGCAATTTACCCTTGGGCGCCTCGACCAGTTGCGCCGGTTGCCAGGCGGCATCATCAAATCCGGCACTCGCCCACCCGGCCATGGCCATCCTAGCGTCGTATTCCTCGCCATCATATTCGTTATTGGCGCGGAGCGGGCCCCGGGTTGTTAGCTTCCAGTTGGTGTCGCTGGTGATAACATCCGAGGTGCCGTCAGTGTAGTCCACCACCATGTGCAGCAGCAACTTGGGAAAGCCGAAGTTATAGTGAACCTGGCCGCGCAACGGAAAAAACCGGCCGTTGCCCAGCACCGCGCCAAGCGCGTTGGCCCCCTGGCCAAGCTGCTGCGTGACATCATGGGTGACGTAGAACACGCGCTCGTTAGGCCCGCTCAGCGCGGGATCCATGAGGTGATCGCCTACCTGCCGGCCATTCAGATAGAGGTCGTGAAACCCTTGCCCGCAGACATAAAGGGTGGCGCGCTTGACCGGCTTGGCAATCCGGAACTCATGGCGCAGCATGCGGGCCGGCAGCCGCGTCCGTTGCTGGTCCCACGGCAACTTGCTCATCCCCTTCCAGTCGTTCAGCCCTTCATCGCTATCAAAGCCTATCCATTTGCCGTGCCAGTCGCCGGGCTTGAGCAACCCCATCGACCACGCGGCAGACTTGCTCCAATGGGATGCCTCACCCGTGCCCAGCCACACCCGCACTTTCCAATGACAATCCATCCGCGACTCCAACGGCTTGCCTGCATACTCGATGTGGTTGCTCTGGTCGGACACCACCTTGCCGCTGTCCCACAGGTCACCCTGATCCTTGGCTAACAACTCAGGCGTCGATGCCACCAGCACCTGATAGGCGGCTTGTCGCTGCCCTCTGGGGATTTTCAATTTTGAATTTTCCTGTCCCCCGTCTCCTGTCCCCTGCCCCCCGGAGGTTTCTGATTTAAAATTTGAGATTTCGGATTTCAGATTTGAGATTTCAGATTTCACATCGGCCATCACCCAGCTCAGCCGCGGCTTGGCCACGTCGATGCCGTACGGGTTGGCAAGGTATTCGCAGCGCAGGTCCTTAATGCTGACGCCGCCTGGATGGATTTCCAACAAGTCCGAGTTCACGAGGCAATCGCGCGGGTCGTAGGCGGTGATGATGCATGACGTGGTGGCGGCGGGCAGCGGTTTGCTGGCGATGACCT
>JBILFE010000134.1:0-7589 GCA_044351705.1 Luteolibacter sp.
AAGCGCCTGCCACCGGTGACCAGAGCCGCCAGGGCCACGGCCTCGACAACATGCGCCGCCGCCTGGCCGAACTCGGCGGCGAATGCCACCTCCACAGCCGTATGGGCAGCGGCACCCGCGTCACCTTCCGAGTGCCTTTGGACTAACACCTATCAACCATGAAGCCAATCCACGTATCCATCGTCGAAGACAGCGAGGCACTCCGCCGCGGCCTCGCAACGCTGCTCGACGATGCCCCCGACATGCAATGCCGCAGCGCCTGCGCCGACGCCGAGGAGGCATTGCAACGCTTGCCTGCCGACGCGCCTGACATCGTGTTGATGGACATCCGCCTGCCCGGCATGAGCGGCATCGATTGCGTCACCCGCCTGGTGCCGCTTATGCCCAAGGTCCGCATCCTCATGCTCACCGCCTATGAAGACAGCGATGACATTTTTCAATCGCTCGCCGCCGGCGCCCACGGCTATCTGGTCAAGAGCACCGCGCCGGATCAATTGTTAGACGCGATCCGCGAGGTGGCAGCCGGTGGCTCGCCGATCTCGGGCAGCGTGGCCCGCAAGATGGTGGATTTCTTCCGCACCCAACCGGCGGTCAACGGCGGGGTGGCCGCACTGGCTCCGCGCGAGCGCGAGGTGTTGAAGTTGCTAGCTGATGGCTGTCCCTACAAGGAGATAGCCGCGGCGATGCAGGTGTCGCTGGGCACCGTGCGCACCTACATCCAACGCATTTACGAAAAGCTCCACGTCCACAACCGCACCGATGCCGTGGTCAAATTCCTCGGCCAGGCCCCTGCCGGCCGCCCCAAGCGCTGAGCGGTGTTGTAGCGGCGGCCGGTGACTCCTTTTCCCCTGCGGGAAAAGTCGCTAGCTAATGTACCAAAGGGGTGATGTCCTTGCTAGATCGCCATTCATTCCTATTTCGTTAGATTGAAAAACGCGGCCGGCGGCACCGCGCCGGAGACGCCCGGGCCGGTCCATGAGAGGGTGACGTAATTGCCGCCGTAGGTTTCCATATACTCGAGTTTGAACTCGTGATACCCCGGTATGAGGGGCAGCGCTCCGGCGTTCCAGCCCTTTTTCGAGTAATACTGTTCGATGGCGAGTTTCCCATCCACCCACAATTTGGCATGGTCATCGGCGCTGATGGAAAACTGATAGTCACCGGCCGTGTCGATCTTGAGGTAGCCGGTATGGCGCGAGCAGAAATGGTCCTCATAGTTCGGTGGAAACTCCGTGGCGGCAATCTGCAGCTTCGCATCAATCCGGGTCGTGTCCGGCTTGCGGCCCGCCATGTCCGGCCACGGCTCCGGACCCGATAGGTCGGGCCACTGATAGAACTCGGAGAAAATGCCCGCGGCAAGTCCGCCCATGTTGAAGGTGACGGTGGCCGGCTCGGAATCCAGCTTGCCGTCATTGACCTTGAAGGTGAAGCCATCGGTGCCCTTGTAGCCCGCCGCCGGAGTGTATCTGAACTTGGGCGCGGTGCCCGTCAGCGTGCCATGGGCGGGGCGGGTCAGCACCGCATAGCTCAGCGGGTCCTTGTCGATATCGCTGGCGGTCAACTCGATTTCGGCGGGCGTGTTGAGAGCCACCGGCAGGCTCCGGTAACGGGCCACCGGCGGATGGTTGACATGGGTCACGGTGATGCCAACCGTGGCAGGCGCGGACACCTGCCCCTCGCTGTCGGTCACCGTGAACGTGAAGCTGTCCGCACCATTGAAATACAGCGGCGGCGTGTACGTTAGATCCGGAGCCGTGCCGGACAAGACACCGTGGGCCGGCAATCCCGCCAGTGCATAGTCAATCGCGTAGCCCTCGGGATCGGTGCCGGCGAGCTTGATCGGCGTGGACGTGTCCTCGGCCAGCGTCACGCTCTGCGGCGTGGCCAGCGGCACTCGGTTAGCCACGTTGGTGCCGTCCTTGAACTTGACTGTTAGATTGGTGGATACTCCGCCGTAGCCTTCGGTGTCGCCCAGCAGGGCATCGGACACGGTCAGCTTCAGGACATAGGTTCCGGGGATGGTGAAAGCGGCTGTACAGTTAGATCCATCGCTGGTGCCATTCGGGCTGAACGTCACCGGGCCCGCGCCACGGACTTTGCTCCAGGTATAGATCAAGGGGTTGCCGGCGAGGCTTTTGGCCGAGGCTTGCAGGCGGGTGGTGACCACCGGCTTGGTGATGACCTCCGGTGTGACCGAGGCGGACTCAATGGTCTTGAAGTAGTTGAGTTTGGGCGGCGGGTTTTTGTCGTTCTCAATGGCCGCGATGGTGGGGGTGAGTTGGCCGTTGCTCAATCCCTCAACCGGCGGTGGCGGGCAATGACTGTTCCAATATTCCAGGACCGGCAAGGTGGACCTGGCTGCGGAACGATAGCGCCGCAATGCCTCCATGCAGGTGTTGGCGTCGAGCCGCGAGCGGTTCAACACCACTTTGGGGAAAAGCATTGCCGCGGCGATGCCCTCATCGTAGTGATGCTTGGAGAGCAAGTTGACAATCGCGTTGGGCAAGCGGAAATCCGGATAGTTATAGGCCTCCATGAGGGTTTTGGTCAACAGCGGGGCAAGCGCGTTAATGTCAGCGGGCTGCAACGCATTGCCATTGACAAATCCGGCCAGCGCCGCGCGCCCGAACTCATGCGCCCGCGACAGGGTGGCGATGGCCGGATAGAGTTCGGCGGCGGGCACCCCGGCCACCGAATCCTTCAACTGGCCGTTGAACACCGCCTGCGCCAGATAGGTTTGCGCCGCCTGGCACGGCTCGTCCCAGTTGATCGGCTCGACGGGCAAGTCATGGCTGACAAGGGTCTTCAGCATATCCGTTAGAACCGGGCGTGCGGCGGGTTTCCACAGCAAAGTGGCACTGCCCGAGTAACCACCCGCTGCCAGCCAGCGCACATAATAGTCACTGTCATTGAGCCGCCGCACCAACACCGGCAACGCCCGCTCGTCCTGAGCCAGTGACAGCACCTTGGTGGCACCCATCCGCGTGTGGACGTCCGTGGCCTCGGCCATCTCTATCAGCTTGGGAACCAACGCCGCCACCGCGGTGGTACGGCCGGCCAGTTCCTGCGCCGCCCAGCCGCGCTTTTGCGCCGACCAACTCGACAGCGTATCGAGCAATTGATCGGCGGTGGCGGCCTTCAGGTCGTCGCGCAGGCTGCACACCCCGTCGGTCATGGCTTCCTTCACATCCTTGGAGCTGATCCGGTGTTTGGGGTTCCCCTCTTTGCCTGTTAGATAGATCTTCTTCAAGGGCAGCGCATAGGTCAGCATGAAGGCGGCCGTGTTGCTGCACGGGCCGAGGCTGCCTTCGTCGTTAGGTTTGCCGCCGGTGGAACCATGATAGACAAAGGACCCGTCCCAGCGGCGGGTCAGATCGAGTTCCCAGGCGATTTTCTTAAAGTAAGCGGCCATCGCCTCGGGGCCGGCGATATTGACGGCCATGGGCTGCCAGAGTTTTGCCCAGTAGGGGCCGCAGTGGCCGAATTCGCGCAAGGCATAGGCGGCGGTGCAGGATTTGGCGAAGTACTGGACCTGCGGGCTCATGTCGGCCTGGCTTTGCAAGGCTAACAACAAGGCGGCCTCACCATTTTTGCCATTGTCGTCGTGCAACTCCTCGGCCGGTGATTCGCCATAGGGCACGGCACCCTTGCCGGCAAAGGAGCCGAAGTAGCGGCGCGAGCGCTCGATGGCCGGTGCAATCTCCGGGTCCTTGATGCCACACTTGTCGCCTAACACAATGCCGATGCTCACCAGCAATCCAGCCTGGTTCAGCGCGCCATAGGGCGGCACAATGCCGTGGGTGGAGGAACCGTCCGGTTTGGGCCATGCCATGCCGTGGCCGTAGGTGCCGCACCAACTCTGGCCGCGTGCGGAGGTGATGGTGTACTCGCTGATGGCGGGCAGCACCTCCTTATCACCTGTGGCTAGATAATACTCGCTCAGGAACGTGTTATTATAGCCCCAGGGCCAGGCACACATTTCGTTCAATGGCACGCTGAGTTTGCCAACCCCCGAGGCGACCTTGCGGGCGTATGCCTGCACCTTGGGCAGATCCTCCGGCCGCCCGCTAGCAAGCAACGCCAAGCCGAGCACCGCGTTGCCTTCATTGCCGGCATTGAACGTCGCGTGGGTTTCGAGGAATTTGCAGGCGTTGGCCAGGATCCGGGTGGATTTGGGACAGGCGTAGGGAGCGGTGGCGCTGTAGGCACCCATCACGGCGAGCGGAATGGTGACGTTGTCTAGGATGGTTCCCTTGCGCCAGATCAACTCACCACACCACCACGGTTTGATTGATAGAAGGCGCGCTGGCCGGCCAGCGCACCTTGCGCCCGCCATCCCACACCGCTTCAAGGTAGTATTCAAGCGTGCCCTGCGATGGGGCGGGCAAGGCGGCGCGATAGGCCTGGCGCGCACGATGGCTGGCAGGCACGGATTTGAATGCGCCCTCACCCAAGGGCCGATAGTAAAGCGTGACGCCATCACATTTCGACTCCGCAAGCACGAAGGCGCGGATATCCAGAAAGGGGGCGGCGGGCATTTCGGTGCACGGTGCCGACACAAATATCCGTGGCTCCCCACGGTATGAGGTGCGGATGGCGGCATCGGCCGGCATGGGTTCGCCTAGCAACTTTTCAATGGCGGCGTCAGACGCGGAAACAATCCGCCCGCGGCAGCCACTCTCGATGCTGGTGATGGTGCCCACTTCGCCGGGTGACTTCGCGCACCGCACGAGGCTGGCGATCATGTCTTCGTAGTGACGCGCGACTTGCAGCCGCAATGGCAGGATTTCCTTGCGCACAAATTCCCGCTGCGCAGCAGTCCCCACAAGCCGGTGGGCATGTGCCACTGTCTCCCGGAGGCGTGCCGCCAGAACCCAGGTTTGCACCCGCAGTTGGGTGGCGCGGATCAGGTTGAGCCAATAGTCAAAGCGCTCAAGATTGCCGGTCCCTTGGATCCGCGGGCGCAATGCCTCCATCGCCGGCAGCGGGGCAAAAAAACTGGCGATGCTGGCATCAGTGGTCCTGGCGCCGCCGTTGACCAGCGCGTTGATCGCCAGATGGCCGCCGTCGAAGCGTTGGATGAGCCGGCCGGCCTCGCTACCGGCATCCCCGCCAAACAGACCGCCGCCCCAGTCGGCCCAGAAGGCGTCCATCGCCAGTTGCTGGTTAGAGGCAGGAACATCGGCGCCCGGACTAACAAAATCCCAGCCGGCCTGTGCCTGAGCGGCGAAATTCGGCGCGACGGCGGCAGTCCGCCAATGGATGGCCATCATTCCGTCGCAGCCATAGCGGAACGCATCCGACGAATCGGCAAACACGCGTTGCGCCCAGAGTTGCAAATCCCAACAAGTGCAGCAATGAGCGCCGGCAGTTTCGTCGTCCTCGGCCCACGTGATGGCCCACTTCGGGCGTCCGGTGATGGTGCCGTAACTCGTTTCCACCGGATCGCGGCCCAAGCGGGTATTGATCGATGAGGCCGCCCAACTCTTCGGAACGCGCTTGTCAAGCCACAGCGGATCCGCGCGCGTGCCCAGCCGCCAACCGCCCGTGGCCAGGCCAAAGGGTGCCTGCACTGACTTGGCCGCCGCTTCCACCAGCCCGAGGTCGCGCTCGACGTTGGCCGCGCTGGTGATCTCCCATCCGGGGCAGCCCGGCTGCATTCCCAGCCAGACTTCCGGCGTGCACAACCCGTAATAGTCCGGCTGGATCTTGCGCATGAGCCGCAGAAATGTCCCCTCATACAGGCGCCGGATGGTTGCCGGATCATCCGGCTTGAGCCCTTGCGCCTGCAACTTTTCAGCTAACAATTTGGGCACGCCCAGCGGGGTTTCGGTGCCGACGCAGGTTTTGATGCCGAGCCGCCGGGCGTGACCGAACGCCGCTTGTTGCATATCGCCATATCGGTTGAACATGGCGGCCCCGGCCTCCGCGGTCTTGGGCCACTCCAAACAATCCAACATGAAATCCGGACCATACTCGTCGTTTTCAAACAACAACCCGGCACCGGATGCATACTTGCTGGTCGGATAGGGCGTCACCGCCCAACCGCGCCGGGTGGTCACCACCCCGGCCTCGTAACCAAACGTCACATTCCCCTGCGGGTCGACATCCTCGGGCAGGCCAATCCAGACATTCGCCTCGGGTCCGGCGTCGCGGTTCCAACTCGGATAGGTGTGGAAGCCGATGAAGTTCATCCGCAGCTTCGCCATCTGCGCCAGCACGTTTTGGTAGTCGGATAGATTCCACCAGTCCGGACCGACGGAAAAATCGTGGAACGGCTGGAGCCCGCGCAGAGCGAAGCGGGGCTTGCCGGTTTCATTCATCCCGGGCCAGGTGACCAACGGCGCATCCGGTAACACATCCCCATCGAGCCCGAACCGCACGCCTAACTTCTCCGCAAACCGGTATGCGCCATACAAGGCACCCAATTCATCGCCGCCCACAATCGTCCAACTCGCGGCGCCGTCCGCCATGCCGCTCTTGAGCAGGAATTGTTGCGGTGCCAACTCTTGCCCGAGTTCGCCGACAAAACCCCGATCCTTGTTAGACACCACGATACGGTCGCCGCGGGCGGCCCCGCGCCGCACTTCCAGCAGTTTGGCGGTGCGCAGATAGACATATCGCCTGACTTCATTCGCCGCGAAGGCCTCCAATGGCGTGGCATCCTGCCGGATGGCAATCACCGCCGGCATTGGCGAGGCGGCCTCCGTCAAACCGGCACCACAGGCTATGCCACAGCCGCCATGAGATATGGACAGTACGGCTGCAACCAGGATGGCGTGTGAATTCAAGAGATCGTGTATGTTGGGTATGGGTTCGGAGTTTATTTTTCAGCCCCCAGTGATGGCGACGATCCATGCCATTGGCTAGTGTTTTGTAATATGAGTCTGCCCCTCGGCAGACATCACCACGCGGAAACCGACGTTGTATACCGCCTGCCACGGCCGATAGGGCAGACGCGCCGCGGCGCTGGTATGAATCGGCCGGTCAAACCACGACCCGCCGCGCACGGATTTCATGGCATCGGGCTTGGCATTGTTACGCCCGTCGCTCTCCACATACGGATAGGGTTGATAGTTGCTGAGCGTCCACTCGGCGGCATTACCGACCATGCTGCGCAGGCCCCAGGCATTCGGCTCATAGCGTCCGACGTCGCTGGTCACCCCGCAGCCATCATTGAAACGGCGGTCGCGGGGATGCCATGGCGGCGCGTCGCCGCGATCCAATTGGCTGAGCGAGGCGTCGGCCAGGTTGGCGAACTTGGCGAAATCCGTGTCGCGATTGCCGTAGAAGAACGGCGACTCGGTGCCGGCACGGCAGGCCCATTCCCATTGTGCCTCGGTGGGCAGGGTGACCTTTCTGCCGGATTTCTGTGAGAGCCAATTGCAGAACGCCATGGCTTGGTTCCAAGTGACGCGCACCACAGGCTGGTTCGGTTGGTTGATGACATGGCCGCGTTCACCCTGATCCTTGCCGGTCATGCTGATCACGCCGCTGTCATGCTTGGTGTCAAAGGCGGCATACTGGGCGTTGCTGATTTCCGTCGCTCCCAGGTAGAACGGCTGCTCGATCTTGACCTTGCTAACAGG
>JBILFE010000094.1:0-8623 GCA_044351705.1 Luteolibacter sp.
GGTTGGTGTAGAGATGGAGTTCCTCGGGGCCGATGACGGATGTTAGAATTTGCGCGGAGCTGGCCTGCACGGGGGCGCGCCAACCGGTGTTGCCGACCCAGCCGTCGCTGCCGATGAACTTGATGCTGGGCTCACCCGGCTTGCAGGTCATGACCACGCCATTGGCATAACGGAACGTCACGTCGTAATCCTTCACCGTGTTATAGAGTCCGCCCTGCCAATGCGTGCCGCTGCCTTCGATCTCGACCGGGCCGCTGTGCTCGGTGTCGTTGGCCCACTGCGCGGTATCAAACAGATGGGCACCCCAATCACAGATGATCCCGCCGGAATAATCCCAGATCCAACGGAAATTGCCATGCACCCGGTCCTTGGTGTAGGGCGCGTCGGGTGCCGGCCCCAGCCACATTTCGTAATCGAGCTCCGCCGGCACCGGCTGCGGGGTGGCATTGCCCGGTCCGTTAGGTTGTTTGGGCAGGATCACCTCGATGCGTTGGAGTTTGCCGATCCGGCCGTTGCGCACCAACTCGGCCATGCGGTGGTATTCCGGCACCGCGCGATCCTCGGTGCTGGTCTGGAACACCTTGTTGTGCTTGCGCACGGCTTTGACCAACACCTTCCCCTCGTGGATGCTTAGAGTCGGCTTCTCGCACTGGACGTCCTTGCCGGCCTGAATGGCTAACAAGCTGATGAGCGTGTGCCAGTGGTCCGGGGTGGAGATCATGACCGTGTCAATGTCCTTGCGGGCGAGGACCTCACGGAAATCCCGCGTCGCGAAACAATCCTCATTCTTGTATTGACGGTTCACCATCCCCTTGGCCCGCAACATGTGGCTGCGGTCCACGTCGCAGACCGCGACCACTTGGGCAGCGGGGTGCTTCAGATAGGGTGGCAGGTTCCAGTCCACGCCATGGTTGCCGGTGCCGATGAAGCCCACGGCGATGCGGTTGCTCGGAGCCGTGTGGCCGTCCGCCCCGCGTGCGGATGACGGAATGATCGTGGGCACGGCGAGCGCGCCAACCGTGGCAGCCGATTGACGAAGAAATGTGCGGCGGGAATGCATGGGGGGTGGAGTCATGGGATGGATTTCAGTTTAAGGACTGCAGGCGTCAAGCCATCGGCCGTGGCGGTCAGCACCATCGGGCCCGGTCTATCAAGCGCGCCCACCAACACCATGCACTTGCCATTGAAGGCACGTCGGTTCGCCGCCTTGTCGGGATCGTGATCGCCGGGGTTGCCATTGCCGACACCGGCAATGCGACCCGCGCCTTCGATGCCGAATGACACGCGGTTGCCCGCTGTTGGAACGATCCGACCGTCCCCGTCAACCACGTCCACTTCGACCACCGTCAGGTCTTCAGCATCGGCGGCTAACACGAGCCGCTCGGTTTTCAGCCGCAACGCGGCGGGCGTGCCGGTGGTCTCAACTCTATCAGATGCGGCCAACTCGCCCTTGTTGATCCCTTTGGCCTCCAGCACGCCGGGGGCATACTTGACGCTCCATTCCAGATGACTGTTGCGGCGCATCGGTTTGGTCCCGAGGCTTTGGCCGTTGAGGAGCAATTCCACCATCTCGCAATTGCTGAAGGCTATGACCTTGATTTCCTGGCCTGCGCGCTCCGGCCAGTTCCAGTGCGGCATGACATGCACGACGGGCGCGGATTTCCACCACGCTTGGTAATAGAAAAAATTGTCCTTGGGAAATCCGCAGGTGTCCATGACGCCGAAATTGCTGCTGATGCACGGCCATTTGTATGGGGTCGGCTCGCCTTTGTAATCGAAACCGGTCCAGACAAAGCTGCCCGCGACAAATGCCCGATCCGCGACGGGTATCCAGGTGCGATCGGTCATGTTATAGGACGAAACCACGGTGCGCTCCTTGTCGTTGGCGTACTCGCCCCGCGTGGTGACCGTGCTGGCCGTTTCGCTGGCATACAGCGGCTTGGTGGGGTGGGCCTTGTGGAGTTGGTCGTACTCGTCGTCGCAGTAATTGCCGCCGACCATGTCCCCGACCTTGGCCAGGCTGATAGGATCATACATTCCGCCGTTCATGGCGGCGCTCACCGGGCGCGTGGGGTCGTGCTTGAGGACAATATCCCGCAGCGTGGAGAACTGTTTGGCGGCTTCTGGCGTGCCTTGCTTGGGTTCTTCATTGCACATCGACCAGAGGATGATGCTCGGGTGGTTGCGGTCGCGCAAAACCATGTCCGCCACCTGCGCTTGGATTTCCGCAGAATCCCCCAGCTTGCGGTTCTCGTTCATTACCAACATTCCGAGTCGATCGCAGGCATCCAGCAACTCCGGATTCGGCGGGTTATGCGCCATGCGCCAGGCGTTGGCACCCATCTCTTGCAAGCGCCTGACCCGCCACGTCTGGAGCGTGTCAGGCAATGCCACGCCCAGTCCGGCGAAATCCTGGTGATTGCACGTCCCCTGGATCTTGACGTGCTCGCCATTGAGGAAAAATCCCTTTTGAAGGTCAAAGCGGATCGTGCGAATTCCGAACGGCGTGCGGGTCACATCCAAAATCCGCCCGGCCTGTTTCACCGTGGTGACCAGGTCGTAGAGATACGGCGTTTTGATCGACCACAACTGAGGCTGCGCGACCACAGCATTTTGCACCAAGGTCCCGCTCTTGCCGGCAGCGATCAGTTGGGAGGACTCCACACTGGCAACGGTCTTGGCATCGCGATCGACAACTTCAGAGACGAGGGTCACCGCCGATTCCTCACGACTGGCGTTGGTGATGACGGTCTCAATAGTAAGATCGGCCGTCTTTGCCGGGGCCTGCGGCGACGGTTCGGGCAACTGTGCGGTGACATAGGTACCCCAAGGCGCGGCGTGAACGCGCTCGGCGATGTTGAGCCATACGTGTCGATAGATGCCGCCTCCCTCATACCACCAGCCTTCGAAGTGGGTTGGGTCGACGTGGACGGTCAGGACGTTATCGCCGCCGAAGTCAACCACCTCGGAAATATCGTAGCGAAATCCCGTGTATCCGCTCGCGTGCTGCCCCAAACGCTTGCCATTCAGCCAGACAATGCTGTCGCGATAAACCCCGTCAAAATCGATCCATAGGCTCTTGCCCTTGCTACCCTCGGGCAGCTTGAAGACCTTGCGATACCACCCGGTGGTCGGAATAATCGAACCATGGCCCGTGTCACCCTTCGGATCGAACGGCCCCTCTATCACGTAGTCGTGTGGCAGATGCACCTCGTTCCAGGTGCTGTCGTCGTAGCGCAGCGCGGCCGTGGCGGGCGGCTTGCCAATCGGATTTGTTTCCGCTCCATCGGCGCCAACCCCGTCAATCTCCCCGCGATGAAACCTCCATCCGGCGTCCATCAAGATCCGCTGTCGCGGCGATTCGCCGAACGTGTGGGTCGAAAGTGAGATCAAGCCCAGGCTTGCTATGAGTAACGAAAGCAGATGTGTGTGTTTCATATCGGCATATCCATGAACTTCAGGCCGGTTTGCTTTTCTCGTGGAGCGCCAGAATGCGCATGATGCTCTCGTCGAAGGCCTTTTTGAAATCGGGATCACCGGCGTAGACTTTGTAGAGATCCAAATCCTTCTTGCGCTCCTTGTTCACGGCCTGGGTGATGAGGCTCTCCAGCGCGATGCGGCGGTTTTGTTCGTCGGGATTGTCCACGACCTGCGCCTTGTAGGCCGCGCTTTGCTGGACGTGTTCCATGATCTTGATCAGCTTCACCCTCTGCTCTGCGGGGGTGGCATCCCAGGCTGAGAAGAAGCGCTCGTTGAAATGACGGATGATTTCGTCGAGCGGCGATTCCACTCCTTCGGGATCGTGGAAGCCACGGACGTTGGGATTCTCGGGTTCGAGTTCGGTTGCGGCGCTGTCCAGCTTGATGTGTTGGTTCAGGCGGACGCGTTCGAGGCCGTAGGTGGATAGATCGACGCTTTCCAATAGCGCGTCGAGTTGGTCTTTGTCCTTGTCCTTGACCCTGAGCTTGGGGATGAGGAATTTGAGGAACCAATGGAGCTTTTCCCATGCGGGATTCGCAAACGGCATGATGCAGGCGAGCTGGCCGTAGAGTTTGACGAATTGCTTGGCCTTGATTTTGAAGTCGATCCTGTCCGGCTCATCTTCTATCAGGTCAAAGCGGACCACCGTTTCGTCAATGATCGGGTGGAGTTTTTCGGCGTCCTCGCCGTTGAAGAAGAGTTTATTGAATTTTTCGATGTCGTCCTCACTATATAATTCCGCAGCGTCGAGGGCGTCCTTGAGATCGTGGAGAACGTTGATGTCAGTCGGTTCGGTGAGCGACGTTGCGGTATAGAAATCGTCGAATGCTTCCTTGATTTCGGTGGCGGTGTTGTAGAAATCGAGGATGAAGGTGTCCTGCTTCTGCATCTTGGCATTGCAGCGGTTCAGCCGGGACAGGGCTTGGACGGCGAGCACGCCTTGGAGGCGTTTGTCCACATACATCGTGTGCAGGAGCGGCTCGTCAAAGCCTGTCAGGTATTTGTTGGCCACGACGAGCAGGCGGTAATTGGTTTCGCCGACCTTGATGTTCCCGGCGAGTTTGTCCGGGATGTCCTTTGACGGGAACCCATTGAGCGATTCTTCGGTGTATTCAATGCCATCGATCATTTTTTTGCCAGAAAAGGCGACGATGGCTTGGAACGGGGCATTAGCGGCTTTGAGTTCCTTTTGGACTGCCTGATAGTAGCGGATGGCGCTTTCGATGTTGCGGGTGATGACCATGCCACGCGCCTGACCGCGAAGCTTCTTGGTGGCGACGACCTGGCTGAGGAAATGGTCCACCATCAGCGCGGCCTTGGTGTCGATGGTTTGTTGGTGACTCTCGACATAGGCGCGAAGTTTTTTCTGTGCCTTGATGGTGTCGAAATCCGGGTTTTCTTCGATGGATTTTTGGACCTCGTAATAGCTCTTGTAGGTCGTGTAGTTGGCGAGCACGTCGAGGATGAAGTCCTCCTCGATGGCCTGCTTCATGGAATACAGGTGGAAAGGATCAAAGCCGCCCTTGGCATTGCGAGTGCCGAATTTTTCGAGGGTGGCTTTCTTGGGCGTCGCGGTGAAGGCGAAGTAGGAGGCGTTGTTGCCCATCTTGCGGCGCTCCATCGCTTGCAGGATCTTGTCTTGGTAGTCTTCGGGTTCCTCGTCTTCAGTCGCGCCAAGCACGGCGGTAGCGGAATCGGCAGCGCTGCCGCTTTGGGAAGAATGAGCCTCGTCGATGATCACGGCAAATTTCTTGCCGCTCATGTCGGCGATGCCATCGACGATGAAGGGGAACTTCTGGATGGTGGTGGTGATGAGTTTTTTGCCAGCCTCCAGGTGGGCGCGGAGTTCAGCGGCGCTGTTGGCGTGTGCCAGCAGGTTCTTTACCTCGGCGAACTGCCGGATGTTCTTATCGATCTGGCGGTCAAGCACGCGCCGGTCGGTGACGACGATCACCGAGTCGAACAAATTCTCCTGCCCGGTCTTGTCGTAGAGTTCCACGAGCTGATAGCCGAGCCAGGTGATGGAGTGGGATTTTCCCGATCCGGCGGAGTGCTGGATGAGGTAGCGCAGGCCGAGGCCATGGAATTGCACGTCGGCGAGCAACAGGCGCACAACCTGGAGTTGTTGGTAGCGCGGGAAATAGAGTGTTTCCCTTTGCTTGCCGGCCTTGTCCTTCTCCAAAGTGAGCTTGGCGTAGTGCTCGATGATGTTGCTGAGGCTGTGGCGGGTGAGGATTTCCTGCCAGAGATAGGCACTCTTGTGGCCATTCGGATTGACCGGGTTGCCCTTGCCCTGGCCGTTGGGCAGGCCCTTGTTGAATGGGAGGAAATAGGTGCTCTTGCCATCGACCTTGGTCGTCATCCATACCTCGTCGGGATCGACAGCAAAATGCACGAGACAGCGCCGAAACTGAAAAAGTGTTTCCTTCGGATCGCGGTCGTCGCGGTATTGTTTCTTGGCGTGGTTGACGTTCTGTCCTGTCCACGGGTTTTTGAGCTCCATGGTGGCGATTGGCAGCCCATTGAGGAAAACCACCATGTCAACCGACTTGTGATCGATGCTGGAGAAATACACCTGCCGCGTGACTGAGAAAATATTGGAATCGAACTTGGCGGTAACGTCCGGATTGAGATCGTTGTAGGGCAAGCGATAGAGCAACGTGAAGTGCGCATTATCCACATCCAGCCCCTTCTTTAAAACTGCTAGAATCCCATCCTTCTTCAGCTTGCGGTGCAGACGTTCTAGCACCTGCCGCTTCCAGTCCGCCTTGTAGTGGAGCTTGGCGAGTTCCGCTGCCTGGGTGGATTCGAGAAACTGCCAAAACTTTGCTTCGTCGATGGCGAACTCGGTGTTGAAATCGGTGGACTTGCCGCGCAGGTATCCCGCGCCCTTGCGGGCTGGATAGTTAGAGGGATCCTCCTTGAAAGTTTCGTCATCAGATATCGCCCCGCCCACGCCGCCGGTGAGGTGGCGTTCAATGCAGGCTTCGAGGGCGGCTTCCTTGGTATTGGTGACCATAGTTCAGGTTCGGGTAAGGCGTTTCTTCAGCCACCAGACCGCCACCGGGGAGAAGGGCTCCAAGGTGCCTCCGTCTGCGCCGCGCCACTTCCGCAAAAGACGTTCCAACGTGCCACGCTCCAAGTTCCCTCTTTTATTGAGGCCTGCCTTGAGGCCATCCAGCACTCCAATGCGGTTGTTGCGAAGAAATGCAATGTTCAGATTCAAAACACGTTCGTAGTTAGTTTTCACTATCCTCGGGTTCTCTCCAAGCTCGGAGTCAAAGACAAGATCCGAGGAACGGACCTCGCCGTTGGTGAGGTAGTGAACAATATCGTCAATCCTATCCTGCGGGTTTGATGGGTTCTTGCTCAGCTCCTCATCTCCTTTGCACACATCGCAGTGTTCCTGTCCCGACTGCCCTTCGTTGCCAGGGCAGGCAGCCATGAGATTCCAATAGTCCAACTGGTGCTGGGGATACTTGGTGAGCGGCTTCCAATGTTCGATCCTCATGCCGTTCTCGGTGGCAGTGATTCCGTTGCAGCAGTAACAGCAAAGTCCACGCTGCTCTCCCAGAAGCCGCTCGCGAAGCTCTTGTTTGGCATCCCGTGAAAGCATTGGATTACCGCCTTCCACCGCGGGCACGAAAGCGAGTCCCCGCTCATCAAAAACAGCACCGGGCTTGGCACGGAGCTCGGCAAGGCTTTGTGGCTCCGAGATCTTGGTAATCGTCCTCATTTTGTTTCTTGGAGGAAGGACATGAGAGTCTGGGCACGAGTCACCTCAGGATCATTCTCACCAAGAGTCGATTTCAACTCAAGCAGGAGAGCCTTGGCCCGATCAAAGTCCTCGCGATCAAGCGCGATCGCCAGATCATCAATTGTCTTTTGGTCCTCCTCACGCCGAGAATTGCCATGCATGACTTCCCCAAGAATGCGATTTGAGTCAATGCCCTTGGAACGAGGCGCAGGATGGTCATCCCCATCCTCAAGAAGCCTCACCTCTACAGACGGGACTTCGCCCACAATCTGCGGCGAATGCGTGGCGCAAATAAACTGAAGCTCAGGGAAAATCTCCTGTAGTTTCCGCACGATCATCCGCTGCCATTCCGGGTGAAGATGCATGTCGAGTTCATCGATGAGCACCACACCAGGCGTTTCCTTCAACGCCCGCGCTCCAAGATGCGGATTGAGTTGGGCCGCCTTCCATGCAATGTCTCCAACAAGTGCCGCCATGTTCCGCTGACCTTCGCTCAGGTGGCGAAAGTCGATCCACTCGCCTTTCCGTTGGAAGAGCAGGCTTCCCAGCCCGCCTTCATACGTCAAATCTTCAACCCCTGGCAGGCAGTCGCGCATGGCATTCTTCACAATCTGCGCATGGATGGACTCTTTCTTGGATTTGTAAGCCTTGTAATCCTCAAAGCCCAGCCAGCGCTGAAGATCGCGTGGGCTGCACCGACCGTTCACGCTGTTGCTGTAGCCGCCGACGCGCTTGCTGAACTGCTCCCAGGCAACTTCTGCCTCGTTTTTCGGCGCGGTGGCCATTTCATGCGGATCACGTTGCTTCAGATCATCCTTCCGCCTCTTCTCCATGTCCTTCGGCTCGTTCCAGAGGCGGTCAGCACCGTAATACGAGACGAGTGGCAGGGACG
This sequence comes from Luteolibacter sp., assembly GCA_044351705.1. GTDB lineage: Bacteria > Verrucomicrobiota > Verrucomicrobiia > Verrucomicrobiales > Akkermansiaceae > Luteolibacter. The sequence goes on from JBILFE010000094.1 coordinate 8,130, forward strand.
CATCCCAGCCGTCGATGGCTCGGATTCCCATATTCCGGGATGCCTCCGCCATTTCCTGGGCATCCCGGTCCTTGGTCCGCGTGGACCTGCCTTTGGTCGGTTCGGAGAGCGAGCGTGTCCAATGAAGAGGCTTCCCATCCACCACGCCGCCCGCATCCACCATCACCGGATACTGAGGAACCACATGGGCTTGTCCTTCGATCATCTTAATCACAACGTGCGCATCTTCGTGTCTGATATTGCGGACATCGGTGCCGCGCATGCTGAGGAACAAACCACTGGCGGCCACCGCCAGACCTTCCAGAATTGACGTTTTGCCCGCCCCATTGGGGCCAACGAGCAGATTGAACGAGCCGTTGCCGCCTTCCCTCCTTTCCGGCGCTCGGGGAAATTCAAAGCTGCCTTCGCGGATTCCACGGAAGTTCTTCAATGTGATTTGGTCAATGCGCATGGCGATATTTAGGGGTTAAGGGAGGTTATTGCAATCTTGCCGG
>JBILFE010000095.1:0-8622 GCA_044351705.1 Luteolibacter sp.
TGGTAAGGGCAGTCCTGTTTTTTGTAAAACATCGATAATTTACCGGGCCTGGCAATCAAAAAATCAAAAAAACCCCGAAAAATTTTGCAGGCGGCTGGGTGGGGAGTCCTGCCTGGGGCGGGCGTGAGTGAAGCGAGTGGGTAGGGTTGGAGGATTAGGGAATGGAGACTTGCACGCGCATAAACGAGATGCCGCGTGAGGGGCGTGGGATGGTGGATTGGTGGGTTTGGAGGGTTCCGCTGGTGGCAATGACGGTATCGGAGAATCCGCTCGGAGCGTCTGGATCTCCGAGCCGCTTCCAATTGCCGGGGGTGGTGCTGGCCTGGGCCGTGATGGTGATATCGGTGAGGGAGGTGTCGCACTGGTACTGGAGGACGAAGTGGGTGGCGGTGGTGAAGGCAAACGGCAGGCGGGGCGCCGGATCACCGCTGAGGAGCGGACTGGACCCGAAGGCGTATTCGATGAGGTTGGGGCGGCCATCGTGGTCCCGGTCCGCATCGGGTTGGTTGGCCAGGGTACCCGCGGGCAGGCCGTTGGTAGCTTCGAGATGGGCCGACCAATTGGCGAAGGAGGTGGTATTGGGCGGGGAAATCACCAGGTTGCCGCTGGCGCTGCCATGGTAGTTGGTGTCGTTGATTGTGGCAACGACGGCATAAGTGCCTGCGGCTGTGGGTGCGGTGGGCGAGCCGTCATACGTGAAACTCACAGCCAGGCCGGTGACCGGCGCGGTGGTGGCGGTGGCGGATTTCGGCGTCCCGTCGCAAGTGGCTGTTAGATTACCGAGGATTAGCGTGGCGGCCAATTTATTGACGGTTAGGGTTTGATAAGAAGCTGGAAAGTCACGTGACGAGATCACCGGAGCGACGGTCATCAGGTAGATCCCGGCACTTGGAGTAAAGCTGCCGCTGGTCCCGGTGAGGGTCTGGCTTGCATTGTTGCCAAGAGTGGAAACGCCAGTGAAGGTTATGGCATCAACGAACCAGCCGTAATCGTCGCCAGAGTATGACAAATAGCTGAGGCCGCTGAAGCTCAGTAAAAACCTGACGCGGAATGCCTTGCCGGCTATTCCGGTGAGCGTCGCTGTGCGCGGGTTGAACGAGGTTTCGTACGGTGCGCCTCCGGCCTGACTGTAAACATCCTGCCAGACGACGCTGCCTTCCTCCTTGATTTGGACTTTGAATTGTTCCGACGCTACCGCGTAGCGGAGGCAGCTTTGGAACGATACGGATGGCGATGCTTGTCCATAATAAAGCTGGTTGAGTTGGAGCGATTGGCTGGCTCCGGTTGAATTCTCCAGGTGGAAGGAAGCCGAGCCTTGTTGTTTCACGGAGGTGTTGAGCACGGCATAGGTACCAGTGGTCGATGACGTTATATTGGCTGTGCTTTCGCAATTTTCCGCGGCGGCGTTGGCAAGGCTGTAGCGGTTCCATTTGTAGCCGGTAGCGCCGCCCACCGCCGCGAACGTGAGCGTGTGCAGGGTGCCTGCGGTGGCGGTGGCAGGACTGGTGATGGATGGCCGGGCGTAGCTCAGTTTCAAGTCAGCCTTGACATTCGGAGCTATGTCGGTATCCGTTTTGACAAACCTGATGCTGACACTTTGATTAACATTCGGTCCGGTAAAAGTGACCGTGCGGGTGGCGGTGGCATCGGGGACTGGGACGACCCAGCCGCCGCCGCTGGCGGTGGTGCAGTAATTGGTTATGCCGGTGCCACTTACATTCACGGTGAGACCGGAGATGCCTTCCCCGACGTCATAGAAGTTGTTAGCGTTGAGGTCGTAGTAGGCCACGCCGGTACCCAGCGGGAGGGTTCCGTAATACATGACACCGAAATCCTGCGTAACGAGCTGGGGGCCGACTGCCCCGTTGGTGCCGAGCGTCACCCCCACGCCGATGTCGCGGAAAATCGCGTTGTGAATGGTATCGCGGTGACCGCGGGGCACCTGCATGCCACCGGTTCCAAAGCCCCAGTCGACCTCAAATCCGGCATGACCATACCAGACGCTCTTGGCGGAGGCATAGATGTTTTCACCGGCGTTCCAATAAGGATAACCGGCGTTGGAGATCCGGTCCCCCGTTGTGTTGTAGGGATTGGTTTCGTCATGGGATTGGGTGGCACTGGCCAGCATCCACGCCGTATGTCCACGCGCGGCGGTGGTCAGGCACGCATTGGGGGCCAGCGGTGCCTGTCTGGCGATGGCAGCCAACTCGTTTTTCATGGTTGTTAGGTTGACATTGAAATATGCATAGGCGGTGGTTATATCGGGGTCTGTGGTGGCGGCGAGGCGTATCCCCTCGGCCGTGGGATTGGCGCGGGCCCGGTTGATGTATTCGATGTAGAGTTGTTCCTCGGTGGTGGGGTTGCCGAAGTTGTGTGGGCTTAGGGTTTGGCCTTGGCACAGCGTCGCCAAGAACAACCCGCCGGCAAACTGCATCAGGACTTGGCGCTGGGCTGAAGCCAACCGCAGTGTTTGGACCTGTTTCATGGCGGTGGTGACCCGGGGGCGCCGGTGTAGCGTTGCTCTCATGGCTCCCATATGCTGTATAAATACTTAGAAACGCGAGCGTGGTGTTCGCTATAATTACGTCACGATTTGCACTACACGCGGCATCACTGGATCAAGCCACCATCAAGAAATTGCACACCCACGGGACATGCCGCATCAGTAGTAATCGCCCTTGCGTTCCTCGATGAGGACCAGCCAGTTCATCAGCGAGATGGGCGGCAGGTCGGCGGGATGGGAGATGGGGTACAAGCTCGCGTGAATCTTGCTGGCAGTCATCGCCGTGCCACTCATCACCTTGGAGTCTAGCGGATAGACCGCATCGGTGATCAAGTCACTGGCCAGCGATCCTACTTGTCCGGAAAAGTTCACCCCGAACGGATCCTTTTCCACCCCGTAACGTTTCTCCGGCGTGAAGATCGAGCACGGCGGATAATACGAGCCGCTCGGGGTGTAACCGGATGGCGGGCTGGCCGCAACCACATTGAGATCTTCCCCAATGAACAAACGCAGATTGGTGACCAGGGAAAAACCCTTGCTGAAGGAGGTCAGATCGTTGCATTCCTGTAGGATGCAGCCGTAATCCAGATCGGTGCAGGGAATCGACGGTTTGGTTAGGAGCGCGCTGCCGGTGGCCACCGTGTAATCGACGTTGACCACCAGCGAGGAATTGACCGCGGTGCTGTCCGCCCCCATGGATGTTAGAAAAGCGGCGAAGCGTTTTGGATAGACCGCGACGCAGATCTTTCCAGAGGCCAGCGTCTTGATTTCAAACGGGTAGCTCGGTTTGAAGTAACCGCTCTTGAAGGTGCCCACCAAGGGGTCGCCGAAGCGGGCATTGTCGAAGGTGATGAGGCCTGACATCCCTGTTTGATAGGCATAAGTGCCGTTTTTGCCATACGCCAGATCCACCACGGTGGTGCCGAAGTTGTAGGTTTGGTTTTCGTCGCAAGCGTAGATGTAGCCGATTGGCAGGCCGGTGGCCACGCCGGCGGTCAGCGGCAGTGTCAGGTTCTGGCGGGTGCCGGACTTGAGATAGGAGAAGCGCAGGACCGTTGGTGTTTTGTTAGTGGCACTTTCGGCCTGGGTGATGTCCAGGCGCATGGCGCATTGCAAGGCACCGATGGAGTAGTTGTTCCAGGTGGTGGAGGACAGGACGCTGGTTTCAGCAGTATGGGCGAGGCGGTCGAAGTAGTCCGCGCCGCGGTTGATCGGAATGAACGCGGCGCGCCCGCTTTCCGACGCCAGAGAGAGCGGGAAGAAATCGCCCTGGGTGAGTTGATAGGCCTCGCGCACGCCTGGTGAGAATGGATCCCCGCTGAAAAACTGCCCGCCAACCGAGGTCGTCAAGGACAAGGTCGAGCCGCGGCGGGTGGCCAGCGAGGTCAGGGCGTTGGTGCCGACCACCACCGCCTTGCCGGCGAAAATGCCACCGTTGATAGACACGTTCTGCCAGGCCTCGCCAGCGGCGCTCTTGCCCAATTCCATGAATGATGAGGCGGAAATCGCCAACTGGGAGGGGACCTCATAAATGGAGAGCACGAAGTTGCGTTTTGACCTAGTGGCACGGGTGAGGCCGATGTCATGCTCGGCGAGGTCCATGGAGAATGCCCACCAATTCCTCTTGGCCACAAACGGTTCGCCGGGACGCGCGTAGCCGAAATTGATGTTGGGATAATTGATGAGGTTGAAATTCGGATAGGTGGTCACCGGCAGGGACACGCCGCTTTGAGCCAAGCTGCCGTAGGTCTTGCGGGTGGAGATGATCGGCCAGGTTTTGTCGCGGGTCGAGTCGGTTGTATTGGCGCACGTCAGCGGCACCGGAAAGCCGGCGCCCAGGCTGCGGTTGATGCCAACCGAGGCGAAGCCGGTGTCGGTGCCGAGGGCTCTGAAGATCAAGCTGGGGGTGCCCAAGGCGGAATCCCCGGAATTGCCGACTTTGAGATTGGGGGTGTTGAGGGTTGCCAGCACCGGGCTGGAAATCGACTGGCGGGCATTGGCCAGCACCAGCGCGTCGGTGAAGATGTTTTCCCAGCGCAAGACATTGCTGTTGACGGAGCTGGAATTCGACTGGTGTTGCATCGCGCGGATGGCGCGGTTGGGGGCGATGGCGACGATGGCGCGCAGGATGGACTCTTCCTTTTCGCTATAATCGAGCTGCAACTGGACGTCGGATTGGATGGCTTGGGAGGCGGTGGCGTGCTTGTAGGCAAAGAGCATCAGCACGGACATCAAGGCGCCCATGGAGATGAGCAGGACGTAGGAGATGAAGCCGGATGGATGGGATTTGGAGCAGGGCGTTGTCATTGGGTCATGGCTCCCGAGTAGGTGATGATTTCGCTGTTAGGTCCGCTCAAGGTCATGCGCAGGATCCCCTGCACCACCGTGAAGGCAACATTGGTCGGCACTTTGCTGATATACCATTGCGGGGCTGCCAGGGTGCCGGTGAGCGGAACCAAATAATAATACAGCGCCGGGCCGCTGCCGCGGTCTTCGAAGGAGAGGATCGACGCCCGCATCACGCCATCGGGTTGGCGGAAGTTCAAGACCACCACCGGCGAGGACGCGGTGCGGGGATTGGCCCCGGACAGCGCCTCCGCCACCGAATTGTGCAAACGGAAGCGCTCGGCCTTGCCGACGAGTTTGCTCACATGCATGCTGATGACCTGCGATTCCTCGGTTAGAAAATTCTGCACCCGGTAGATGCGCAGGAAGACGAGTTGTTGATTGAACAAGGCGAGGGTCATGGCGCCGATGGCCAGGCCCATCATGATGGCCAGAGTCAACTCGACGAGGGTGAAGCCGTTGCGTCTGGATGGAGCGGGACAGTTCATTGGGAGCGGATCACCGTGCGGGCTTTCGCGTAGTCTCGATTACCAATCCGATAGGTCAGCACGCTTTGCACTTGCCAGACTTTCATGCTGGCCGGATTGGTGGTGAGGGTGCCGGCGCCGCCATCCAGCGGGTAATTGTTAGGGTCGGGCAGGCGGGTACGCACCACGGTGGCGGTGAGCGGGGTGCCGCCGGGCAATTGTCCGACGATGACCTCGGCGGTGCTAACTGAGGGATGGATGGGCCAGGGCGAGGTGCCGGATGTGAGGGTTTGAAACGGGACGCGCTCGGCATAGGCGCGTTCATAAGTCATGTAGGCATCGGTGAGGGTTTGTTGGAGCACCCACTGGCGGGGGGTCAGGATGTTGAGTGAGAGCTTGAGCATGACCAGGCCGAGCAGGCTCAGGACCGAAAGTGAAAGGGTGGCTTCCACCAGCATAAATCCGCGGCTGCCGGATCGGGCCTTGCGGGGCGGGCGGGAATGCGTCACATTGCGCGCGTGAGTGGACTCCTTCGCGCCCTGGTCTGGCACGCCGCCCTGTGGGTTTTGGCCACCGGCCCGGTGGCCGGGCAAGCCATATTGGAACCGCCCTTCGGCTTGCGCTGGGGCGACTCTCCAGAGAAACTCATCAGTTGGGCCACCCGCCATGGGATGGACCTTACGATTTGCCAGCCGGGCGATCAAGCCGCGGTTCGCATATTGAAGATTCAGCCGCGCAAGGGATTTTTGCCGGAGAGTCAGGCGGCGGCGCTGGAGGGAAGGTTTCTGGGTGGCAAGCTCTACGAGCTGACGCTGCATTACTTTGATGCGGAGGTCAGCGCGGACGTGGTTGCCGGGCGCTTTGAGGCCATGCGCAAGCAACTTGCCGCGCAGTACGGGGCGCTCACCGCCAACCAGCAACAGCGGTCGGTGGAGGACAAGTTTGCGACTAAGACGTTGTCGTATCATCGGGAGCCGGTGAAGGGGTTGTTTCTGCTCTTGGCGTTGACCGAGGTGGAGGACCTGTTGCGCGAGACCAAGGACGCGCGCTTTTCCCTGATCTATCGCAATGACAATTTCAAGAACCAACTGCAAAAGGAATGGGATGAATTGAAATCGCCGTGATCATTCGATGGTGGTCATGGAGCTGTTTACTCTGATGATTCGTTCGATATCAAAACTGACATACGCGAGCCGATCGGTGCCAAAGGGCGTCAGCGTGAGCAATTCCATGGTCCAGCGACCGTCATCATCGAAGACGGCATCGTAGTCTCTCAAGATCAGCACCCGGTCTTGGGGTACGGTGTCATTGACGACCAGCGCGGAGCCCGGCACAATGGTGCCGGTGGTGCCGAGTTGGGCGTTGCCCTTGTAAACCTGGGCATAGGTGGTGGAGTAGGGGTACAGGTCGTTGAGCGTCAGGGTGACTTGCGGCGTGGTGAAGTTAATCAACTGGTCTTGGATGATCCCGCTGATCGAGCCGTCCGCCACCGGCCAGATTTGGATGTATTGTGAGGCGATCTGTGATTCCGGCGCTTGATAGTCCGCCAGTGAGAACACCGAGAAGCGCTCCTCACCCCGCACCTTGGTCCGGTCCGCGCCGGGGATCGAAGTCAGGGTATAGGTCAGCGTTTGAGTGCCGTTGGTGGCTATCGAGGCCTGGGACAGCAGGGTCGCCTGGGTCCGATCCAGGCCCACTCCGGTGCCACCGACTCCATAGGATTGCACATGCCGCAGCAGTTTGACGCTCTTCGAGGCAACTGGGTCCGTCGCCCCATTGAGGAGGCCGCTGACGGCAACATCGACGTAAAACGGGCGGTCGGCGCGGGTGCGCGGAATGGCGGAATAGGGGTCCTCCGAACGGATGACCACATCGGCCACCGGCACATAGGTGCCGACATAGCGGGTATCCAGCAGGTAGCTCGTCAGCGGCGTCGATTTGACGGTCCACAACTCGAAGCGGGCGCCGCCCGGGTCAATCGCCAGCGCGGACAATTGCGAACCGGTGGCGGCGACGGTGGCATCCCACTGGACGCCGGAAGGCAACTGGACCTGTCGGATGAAATTGGTGTAGGTGATCGTTTGGGCGGAGGCCAGCGCACCAGCGGCCAGCAGGACGGTCAATGAGCGAAGAAGGGTAGCATTCACGGCTTGGTGGTTTTAGTTGAGCTGGCGGTTGGGGAGGCTGTTGCGGGCGGCGGCGTGGCGGGCGTGGCTGGCGGTAGCATCGAAATGGGGCCACCCTGATAGGTCGCCACCACCAGGTTGCGGCATTGGGTCAGTTGTTTCCGGGTATCCTCGGTGATCGGCTCTTTGCCCTCGGCCTGTTCCCGGCTGATCTCGACGGTGGTGATCCAGCCGCGGTTGGCGGCGAAGAAGTCCGCCCACCCGACGATTTTCGCGCCGGGCGTGATGGTCAGCCGTTCGGTGCAGCTTTCCGGAATCTGCAGGATCGCCCGCTTGGGCACGAGCGTGGCCATCCCCTGGAAGCAAATGATGTCGGACTGGCTGATCAAATCCTTCGGCAGATTCTTGGAGGGATCCTCGCCCTGGGTGGGAGCCATGTTCTTCATGGGATCCTCCTGTTGAGACTTGCGCAGCGTCAGGGCAAGTTGTTGGTGGGTGGCGGCATCCCGCATTGCCGGCGCCGCTGGCGTCGGAACGCCCTCCGCATGCCCGACTGCGATCATCAGGATGGACGCGGCAGTCTTCCAGAGCACTTCCAAAACTCCATGGGTTCCAGATTGATTCATGGCTTTGGCGGGTTCAGGGGATCCGGAATGTTGCAAGCACGATGAGGTCCTGCATGTCGAAGTACGACTGGTTGGTAGCCGTTCCCCATAGTTCGAAGATGTAAATAACATCCATCGGCCCGATCCTGATTTTTCCGCTGGCATCGAGATATGGACTCAACGTGCTCTTGATGGTGGATTGGTTTGCGAATGCCGGCACGTAAGTTGGAGGGGTATCACCATTGACCAGAACCCTCACGTTTTGGGTCGTGGTTCCAGTCGCGTAATATGCCTGCCAGGAAGAAGGATTTGTACTGTTATTCGTAGCAACCCGCCCCCGGATGTTGATCGCACGATTTTGGTGGACCAACTGCGTGAAGTAGATCGTCGAGGGATTCACATCGGGCTGTTTGCCTCTGAAAAACCGGGTGAACGAGGACGCATTTTCGGTTTTATGGTAGGCCTCCACCATATACCAGCTCGAGCCGTCCCCGATTTGGGCACCCAGTACCCGGAGATCGACGTAGAGGTCCCTGAGCGGGGTGATGGTTCCAGTCGACCCCACAGTGACGACG
>JBILFE010000096.1:0-8602 GCA_044351705.1 Luteolibacter sp.
CGGTGATTTGTTGTTTGCCGAGGGCCAGGGATTTGGCGGTGGCGTCGCGGTCGGTGCCGAGGCCGGCGTTGAGGATGGCTTTGAGTTTGCGTGCGGCGAGGATGTCGGAGGCCAGATCCAGCAAGTCATTTTCGGTCATGCCAAGACGGCCGATGTTTTTATCGATGAACTCGCGGTATTTTTTTTCGTCGAATTGCTGGTCGGATCCGGCGAAGGCTTTCATCGAGCGGATGAAAGCGGAGACCTCATGCTCGCCCGGATAGATGCCGAACTCGGCCTTGGCATCGCGCAATAGCATGCGGCCGACAAAGAACTTTTCAGCCAGGTCGTTCTCGGATTTGGCCCCTTTGGCGAACTCGAAAACAAACTGGTAGGGGGTGAAATCCCCGGAGCGCAAAATCATCTGCGCCAGCGAGGTCGGGGCGCTGCCGAGCTTGTTAAATTCCTTGTCGTTGTAGGATTTTCCGGCAATCCGCAGGATGGCGGAGCCGCCGCCGCCGGCGTTTTTGCTGCCTCTGGAAAAGTCTCCGAAAACGAATGCCGCGGCGACGAGCACCAGCCCAAAGACCAGCAGTCCCTTGTATCTGTGAATTTTTTCGATCATGCGAATGGTGGCCCGTCGTTACTCCAGGCGCGGAGAGTTAAGGGTGGACTGGGCTCCGCATCAATCGTAAATTCCGTTTCGGGCGAGATTCCTGGAAAAACCTGCGAAAACCCGTGTGGCTTCGCCTCAGGGGTCATCCGTTATTTCAGGGGTTGATGATGCCCCGAGAATCACCCATTTCGCGATATTTTTCGCATGGCCAGCCGCAGCCATAGCGGGATGGCCAGACCGAGCAAGGCGAGGAAGATAATGCCGCCATCGCCGATGAGGGAGTAGAGCGTCACGGTCGGCTCCAGCGGCACGTTCAATTCGGTTAGCATGGAGCCGCGGGTAAAATGACTGCCCTTGGCGTCGGTTAGCACTTGCGGCACGGCGGTGTCCGGATGCGCGGTGGAGCCGCTGCTGCTGACGGCGGCACTCACCCCGGTATTGGCGCAGCGCAGCATGGGGCGGCGCAGTTCGATGGCGCGGAAGCGGGCGTTGGCAAAGTGCTGGGCAGCGGCGGCGGATAGCCTGAACCAGCCGTCATTGGTGACATTGACAATGACCTGTGGGCCTGGCCGCACGAATTTGCGGGTGAGGCGTGGCACGGTATCCTCAAAGCACACGCTGGGGATCACACCGATGGCTTTGCCGGCGGCACTGAGGGTGAGTGGGTCGAATGAGTCACCGGAGGTGAAGGAGCCATTGTATTCGGCTCCGGATTGTTGTTCGTAGATTTTTTTGAGCCATGGCAGGGACTCCACAAACGGGATGGTTTCACCGAAAATGACCAGGTGGTGCTTGCGAAATGTCTGCAATTCGTCCTTGGCGGACAGCGTGACGAGTGAGTTGAACATGCGGCCGCCGGGCTTGGCGATCAATTGATCCCCCACCGGTTCCGCGTCCAATTCGTTGGCACCGAAAATCAGGCTGAAGGGGCCGGCGCTGCGGATTTGCGCAATGGTGTCAAGGTTTTGCCCCCAGGTGCCCCAGCCGCCGTCGGCGGTACGCAGGATGCGTCCGCGCAAGGCGCTTTCCGGCCATAACACCCAGTCCGGCCAGTGCAGCTTGATCTGGCCTGCATCGGAATTGGCCAGGGCGTTTTGCAGACTGGATTGGTGGCCTTTGGTGATGGCGTCGAGTGCGGTGAGGGTCTCGTCTTCGTATGCGCGGTGGATGTCGAGGTCATCCCACTGCATCTGGTTGGCATCTTGCGGGATGTTGAGTTGCACCAGCAGGGTCTTGAGTCTAACGGCCTTGCGGCTGGCTTCGCCGCTGATGCGCAGCATGCCATAACCGAGCAGCAGTGCCATGAGCATGGCGGCGACGCCGAAGTCCCAGCGCGGGCGGCGCTTGCCATCGCGCACGCCCAGCAGCAGGCGGCTGGCGGCTTGCACCAGCACGGCTTGGAAAAACACCAGCACCAGCGAGAGTCCGGTCACGCCTAACAGATCGGCCGCCTGCGCCATCACCAGGCTTTCATGAAACGCGACGCCCAGCCCGTTCCAACCAAACCCGGTGAACAACCAACTGCGCAACCACTCCAAGCCCGCCCATACCGCTCCGTGACAGAAAGCGACCCGCAGACTCAGGAGCGCTGCCCTCGATTTGGGCGCTGGCACTGGCACTGGCGCTGGCGTCCCATGCGTCCCATGCGTCCCATGCGTCCCATGCGTCCCATGCGTCCCATGCGTCCCATGCGTCCCATGCGTCCCATGTGGGGCTGGGGACGGGATCGCGCTGCGTTTGGGCCAGGGGTTGCCGAGGGTGGCGGCAAAGGCACCGAACAAGCCCCAGAAACAGCCCAAATACAGTGGCAACAACACCGCGGCTAACGGCGAGACCTCCGCCAACCAGGAAAACTGGACGCTACTGGTGACGGTTCCGGCGAGCCAGCCGAGACCGAAGCCCTTCCAGCCCGCACGTTTTCCCTCTAACGACCACAAGGCCGGCAGCAGCGGCAGCAGCGCCACCCACGCCAGGCCCACTGCATTGTAGGGCGGGAACAGCCCGGCCACCAGCACACCGCTGCTGATGGCGGCGGCCAATCGAATCAATCCTGCACGCGTCCGCATGCCGCATCATGCGATGAAGTTCACCCTTGGTCCACTGCGAATTGAGCTCCGGTCTTGGCAAATGCTCCGCGGCTGCCAGACTACCCGCGCATGGTTGCCATGATACCACCCGAGGTTTTGCTCAATGCCTATGCGCAGGGGATTTTCCCGATGGCGGAAGCGGGCGAGATTGCCTGGTATCGGCCGGCACGCCGCGGGCTCATTCCTCTGGATGAGCGGTTTCACATGTCGCACGGCTTGCAGCGGGCGCTCAAGCGGCGGCCGTTTGAGTTGCGCTGGAACACGGCGTTCCGCGAAGTCATCCTGGCCTGCGCCCAACGCGAGCAGACCTGGATCGATGAGGTGGTGGTGGAAAGTTATTGCATGCTGCATCGGCTCGGCCACGCGCATGCGGTGGAATGTTGGGATGAGGAGGGCTTGCAGGGCGGGCTCTATGGTGTGGCACTCGGCGGGGTGTTCTTTGGTGAGAGCATGTTTTCTAAAAAGACGGATGCCTCCAAAATCGCCCTCGTGGAATTGGTGACTCGCCTGCGCCAAGCCGGGTTTGTTTTGCTAGACACGCAATGGATGACCGACCATTTGCGCCAATTCGGCGGTTACGAGTTGCCGCGCCGGCAATATGAACTGGCGTTGGCCGCGGCGCTGGCGCTCGACACCACGCTGCCCCCATGGGCTTCAATCCAAGGACAGGGTCGGTGGTTATGACGACCCATTCCTAACCACTGAAGCACTGCGAGCCGCTGATACCACCTTCAAGAAATAAGTCACCCGTGAGGGTTTCGGGGAAATTGAACCACAGATTGCACTGATGACACAGATTGAAATAGGTTCAGTGGTTTATGATGGCCGATGCACCTATGGAATCCACGTTTACCGGCAATATGAACGGGCGTTGACCGCAGCGCTGGCGCTGGACACCGCGCTGCCCTGAATGATGCCGCGGCGCTCGATGGCCTGGTCGATGTGACTCTGGATGCGGACTTTTTTGAGTCCCCAGTTAGGCGCGATGAGAAGGTCCCAATCGGCAAGGCCGAACAGGCGCTGCACCACGATGTCCGGCCGCAACAGCGGCAGAAAGTCGCACAGCAAATCGGTGTATTCGTCCAATTCAAAAAGCTTGAACGGCTCGCGTTTGTACTGCGCGGCGAGGATCGTTCCAGCGACGACGTGGAGGTGGTGGAGCTTGACGAACTTGATTTGCGGGAAGCGGTTGATTTCGCGGGCGTAGGCCAGCAGCATGTCGCGGGATTCCCCGGGGAACCCGAACACCGTGTGCACGCATATGTTGAGCGGGCTGCTCTCTAACATACCAAGGATGGTGACCAGCTCCTGATGGGTGCAGCAGCGGTTGAGTTGGAGCAGGGTGGCTTCATGGATGGATTCCATGCCCATTTCCAAATCCACCATCAGGTGTGATGCATAACTCTCCAACAGCAAGATTTTTTCCGGGTCAAGGCAGTCGGCACGGGTGCCCACGGCCAGGCCGACGACGTCCTGCGGGCAAATGGCGAGTGCTTCGTCGAAGAGTGCGCGGAGGGTGGCGACCGGGGCGTGGGTATTTGTGTTAGGCTGGAAATAGAGGATGAATTTTTCGGCGGCGTAGTTGTCCCTGGCGCGGGCCATGCCCTGCTCGATCTGGGCGCGGATGGCGGACAGCGAGCGCGGGAGAAGCGGCGTGAACGCATCAACGTTGCAATACGTGCATCCGCCGTAGCCTTTGCTGCCGTCGCGGTTGGGGCAACTCAGTCCGGCATCGACAATGACCTTGAACACCCGCTGGCCCGCAAATTTTCCCCGCAGATAGGCACCGTACGAGTTGTATCCCTTGACGGGTGAATGGCCGGGACTGCCCATGCAAAGCGGTGTCTAGTCCTGGTCCTCGGCAGTGACGGTGGTGGATTGGGCCGCGGCGGGCGCGCTGTTGCCGAGGCCGGGGATGACCCGTCGCATGAGTTTCTTCAAGCCGGAGTCGGCGGCTTCCAGTTCGGCTTCGGCCTGGCGCATGGCATTTTCCCAAGCGGTGGCGAAGCCTGGCGCCTGCTCGCGCAGGGTGCGGATGGCGGTTTCCTGGATTTGCAGCAAGCGCAGTCCGGCGCGGCCGGGTTTTTGTTGGAGTGCGGCCAGGTTGATGCGCAGGTTTTCGTTTTGGCGCCGCAGCGCCTCGAGTTCAGTGTGGAGCGCGGCGTTGCCGGTGGCGTTGATTTTGAGCTGGGCGTTGAGGTGGCCTTGGAGTTGTAGCAACTCGCCTTGGACGCGCTTGATTTCACGCGCCGCGTGGCGGCGGGCGCTGAAGCCCGATTTCCACATGAAGCCGGCCACCAGCAGTCCGAGCAACAAGCCCCAGACAAAGGGGTTTTGGAGGGCGGATTGGAGGAGTTCCATGGGAGCGCTTGGGTTGCGTCAGGCCATCCGCTGAATCACCGCGTCGGCAAAGCCGGAGCATTTCACTTCCGTGGCATCATCCATCTGGCGGGCAAAGTCGTAGGTGACGGTCTTGGCCGCAATGGCCCCGTTGATCCCCTTGATGATGAGATCGGCGGCTTCGGTCCAACCCAGGTAGCGCAGCATCATTTCGCCGGAGAGGATGACGGAGCCCGGGTTGACCTTGTCGAGGTTGGCATATTTGGGTGCGGTGCCGTGGGTGGCCTCAAAGATGGCGTGGCCGGTGAGGTAGTTGATGTTGCCACCGGGGGCAATGCCGATCCCACCCACACAGGCGGCGAGGGCGTCGGAAATGTAATCGCCATTGAGATTGAGAGTGGCCACCACACTGTATTCGGCCGGCCGGGTGAGGAGTTGTTGGAGGAAGGCATCTGCAATCACATCCTTGATGACCAGGCCGGCACCCGGCTTGCCTGGCGGGATGACGCACCACGGGCCGCCATCGAGCTCGACCGCGCCGTATTCTTCCTTGGCCAGTTCATACCCCCAGTCGCGGAACGCCCCTTCGGTGAATTTCATGATATTGCCCTTGTGGACCAAGGTGAGGGTCGGCCTGCCTGTGGCGATGGCGTAGTCCATGGCCGCACGCACCAGGCGCTTGGTGCCTTCCTCGGAGACCGGTTTGATGCCAAAGCCCGCGGTTTTCGGGAAGCGGACTTTTTCGTAGGCTTTGGGGAAGGCTTTCTTGAGATACTTGCGGAATTCCCGGGCGTCCTCGCTGCCTTGCTGGAATTCGATGCCGGCGTAGATATCCTCCGTGTTTTCCCGGAAAATGACCATGTCGGTGAGGTCCGGACGCTTGATCGGACTGGGCACCCCGCTGAACCAGCGCACCGGTCGCAGGCAAACGTATAGATCGAGAATTTGCCGCAGGGCCACATTGAGCGAACGGATGCCACCGCCCACCGGGGTGGTCAGCGGGCCTTTGATGCCGACGAGATACTCACGGAAGGCGCTGAGGGTGTCATCCGGCAACCACGCTTTGCCCGGATCCTTTTCCTTGTCCTTGAACAACTCGTAGGATTTTTCGCCCGCGTAAACTTCAAACCACACAATTCTCCGGCTGTCCCCGTAGGCTTTTTCAACCGCGGCATCGAAAACCCGCTGTGACGCACGCCAGATGTCCGGCCCGGTCCCATCACCCTCAATGTAGGGTATGATCGGATTGTTAGGAACTCTGAGCTTGCCGTTCTTGATGGATATTTTCGAACCGGCCGGGGGGGAAACGTTGTCGTAGGAAGCCATGGGGATGTGCGCTGCGCGCCACACCACTAGAGCAGCTCGCAGCAGTTCCGTCAATTCAAAGACTCGAAATCCTGATTTCCGCCCTCACCAACCGTGCCGGCAGGCGCTGTGAATAACTTGTGCCGATCCTGCCCGTCGCCATGCCACAGCCACCTTGGCCATGCGGCGGATGCCATGGCAAGCTGGCTTGTGCCGCCGCATCGGGGGGACGATTTAAGAAGGGGTTTCAAACAGTTGTTCACCGCCGCGGCGACGGCGGGCGCTGTTAGCAATGTTGCAAAGCGTTTATTGCCAGTGAGTTATGGCGTTGCGAGAGTGTTACTCCAAGGTGTTGACAAGTTGTTCACAATTTTCCGCAGGGCCCGCTGGTGCTGCGGAGTTTGCGTGGTCGGGGTGCCTTTGAGTCATGCAAGGTCCTGCAAAACGAAGAAAAACGCCCAAACAAGGGCATGTGAATAACATGGGAATTTCGGGCTCAGACGTCGAAGGCGCTGCCGCCGATGAATTCGCGCAGCAGGGAGGTGGGCGGCACGGCTTCGGCGGAGGCGGAGTTGACGAATTCCAAGAACCCGAGCAAGCGTCTGGCGTCGGCATATTCAGGCTCAGAGGGTTTCACTTCCGAGAGCAACGGCTGCACATAGGTTTTGAGCACCGCCGGTTCATAATCCAGCGCGGAGTTGAATGCCGCGTCCGCGTCTTTTTGGTGGGGGAAGATCCATTTTTGTTCACCTTGGCGGACCGCACGCCACATTTGCAAGGTGCGCAAGGCGGAGTTGCCGCGGGTGCGGTGGTCGCGCACGATGCGACGCAACAGGCGCAAGTCGGTGGTTGATATCCGGTTATTGTTATCAAGGGTGAGCTGGGTGAGGGCGCTGAGATAGATTTTGTATTTGTGGACGTCGTCGATTTGCTGGGTGAGGCGCGGATTCAAGCAGTGAATGCCTTCCAAGATGAGGATCTGGCCATCGTCGAGTTGGAGACGATTGCCTCGGAACTCCTTGAGTCCTTGTTGGAAGTTGAAAGTTGGAATCGTCACTTGCTGGCCGGCCTCCAAGGCCAGCAGATGGGCGTTGAACATGTCCAAGTCGACCGCCTCGATGTGCTCGAAGTCGCTGTTGCCGTTGACATCGCGAGGGGTGTGGTCGCGGTTCTTGAAATAATTATCCACCTCCAGGCGCACGGCTTTCAAGCCATTGACGCGCAGGTGGATTTCGAGGCGCTTGGAAAAGGTGGTTTTGCCCGATGATGACGGCCCGGCGATGAGCACGAACTTGGGCAGGGGTTTGGTATGGGCAATGGCATCGGCGATGAGGCCTAACTTTTTTTCCTGGAGGACCTCGCAGAGGTGAATGACCGAGGAGAGGCGGCGCTCGGCGACGGCCTGGTTGAGATCGGCGATGCTGGTGATATCCAGATTGCGGCCCCATTGTTTGTGATCCTCGAAGATTTTTTGCAACTGGGGTTGCTTGTAGAACTGGTGGAACCGGACTTCGCCATGGCTCCATTGCGGAAACAAAAGAACCAGGCCGTGGGCATAGGGCAGGAGTTTGAAGTGGTTGAGAACCCCGGTGGAGCGCGTCAATACGCCATAGCCGATGTCGCTGAACTCCTCACAGCAAAACATCACGATGCGTGGCGGATTGCGGTACCGCAGTAGGTTGAGCTTGTCGGTTTGCCGCGCGGCTTCCAGCATCCCGCACGCTTCCACAAACCCGATCTTCTTGCGCACGAGCGGAATATCCCGCCGCACCAACTCGCGCATGTGGGTCTCAAGGCGCTTGACCATGGCTGCAGACAGGCCCTTGCTGCCGGCCGAGGAAAAGGTACAATAGTAGCCGTTACCGATGGAATGCTCTACGGCGAACTCGCCTTCGGGAAACAAATCGCGCACCGCCTTGGCGATGAGGAACGAGAGCGAACGACGATACACAAATTCGCCATGCGTGTCGGCGAGCGTGAGGAATTGCACCTCGCTGTTGACCTGCAAGGGAAAGGTCAGCGAGCAAATGTCATTGTTGACCAAGGCGGCCAGGTAGGGCAAACCGTTTGCTGCGGTATGGGCGGGCAGCAAATCCTGTACCGTGGTTTGTGGGCCACAGGTATGGACCTGGCCGTCCGGCAGGGTGACTTGGATGGAATGGTTGGATGACATGGGGTCTGAAATTGAGGCACTGGAGGGTTGGCAAACGAGCCACCTTGCGCCTAGTGACTTGCGGCCCTTTGAGTAGGCACCCAACCCATCCGCTTGTCAACC
>JBILFE010000276.1:0-5394 GCA_044351705.1 Luteolibacter sp.
CCTCACCAGCCACCCCATGCCGTAGCCAGTCGCGGGAAGTCACTTTTCGCGCGGAAGCCTACAGATGTAAGGGATTACGCGCTTCGCGCGGATCGAAGTTCAGGCTAGATGCAAAATCCGGAGGCGCGCAGGTTCACTTTGCGGCCGGAGCCTTTCTGACGTGTGCGGCATCACGGGCGAGCCACACGCTCATGGGGGCGGTCGCGCGGTTGTTCCAGAAGGCATAAGGGATGGCTAACAACCGCGCCGGAGTCTCACGGGTTCCGCCATCCGGCTGGTGTTGCACGCGCAGCGCGCCATCCACCTCCACCACCGTCACCCCACCTAACAAATCAGGTTTGAACGTCGCCGTCACCGTGGCGGCCGCCGGCAGGGCAACATCGAAAACCGCGCCGGCGTTGTCGAGTCCTTCCAAGCAATAGACGAGCGGTCCGCGTTCGAGCGCGACCTGGCCCCGGATGGCCGCCACCTTGGGATTACCGGCGACGCGGCGCACCGGCATGGGCAGGACCAAAGCCACCCCATCGCCCGCCTGCCACTCCCGGGTGATCTGCGCGTAGCCGTCCTTGATGTCGACCGACTGGGCCGCGCCATTGACAGTCACCGCCCACGAGGCGGGTGTTGGATCGTCGTAGGTGTAGAGATCGCTTGGCAAGGGATGGCCGCGCACCCAGCCGGGGACGCGCAAACACAAGGTGAAGGTAGCCGCCTGCGCGGGATCCACACGCATCTTGACCGCGCCCTGCCATGGGTAATTCGTTTCCTGCGTGATCTTGACCTGCTTGCCTAACACCTCCGCACGAGCCTCGCCTTGCGCGTAGAGGTTCACATACAGGCGCGCGTCGCGCACCGCATAGGCATAGCCGCCGAGCGAGGCCATGGTGCGCACCACATTCGGCGGGCAACAGGCACACCCAAACCACGGCGCGCGCCCGGCATGACCGTGGTTGAATTTTTCAGCGCCATCGAACTCCAGCGGATTCGGATAGAAAAAACGGTCGCCCGAGAGCGAGACGCCGCTTAGGAAACCGTTGTATAGCGTGCGTTCGAAGACATCCATGTATTTGCCGTCGCCGTTCATCAGGAACATCCGGTGGTTCCAGAATAAAAACGCGATCGCCGCGCAGGTCTCGTTGTAACAGCGGTTGGGCAGCTCGTAATCGGCGCCATACGCCTCGCCATTGCCGAGCGCGCCGCAGCCGCCGGTTAGATGCAACTTGCGCCCGACCACGTTGTCCCATATCGCGGTGATGGCTTCAAGATATCGCGGCTCGCCTAACAATGCCGCGACATCCGCCATGCCGCTGTACAAGTAATTCGCCCGCACCGCATGGCCGACCGCTTCACGCTGCTCGATGACCGGCTTGTGATCCTGACTGTACGGGTTGTTGGCATAGCCGCGGGCATCCAGGAAAAACTTGGCCAGAGTCAACCACCGCAAGTCACCGGTCTGGCGGTAGAGCTTGGCTAGCCCCATCTCAATGACCTGGTGGCCGGGCGCAATGCGCAACTTGCCCTCACCAAAATCCCGCTGCACCAATTTCGCGTTTTTGAGACACACATCTAGCAATGTTTTCGATTGTGTCGCCTGGGCGTGGGCCACGCCGGCTTCGTAGAGGTGGCCGATGTTATACAGCTCGTGGCTGGCCTTGCAGTCCTTGAGCCACCGCTGTGCATCCATGCGCGGGTTCACCGGTGAGTCCGGATGCATGGTGCGGAACGTGTATAGATAGCCGTCGGGCTCCTGCGCCGCGGCAATCCGCGCGATGAAGCCATCGACGCGCTGCTGCAACTGCGGCTCCGGCCGCAGCTTCAAACAATAGGCCGCGCCTTCCAGCACCTTGAACACGTCGGAATCATCAAACGGTGCCGATGTTGCCGGCTTGTGCTGGAAATCCTTCTCACCCGCAGCCCGCCGCCGCATCGTGTCGGCCGCCAAATCAAAGTTCTCCATCCGTTTGGACGACTCGCACTGGCCGAGCGCGAATGGGAGGGTCACTTTGTTGTTCGTTTCCTGCCGCGCCTGCCACAAGCCGGCGGTGAAAGTCACGTCGGTAAACGGCACCGGCCGCACCGGATAATCCGCCGCCACCAGCCCCCCGGCCTGCAGCAACACCGCCAGCAGTGGGAACAAGACGCGGCCTGAGACCTCGCCGCTGTTGAAAAAGGAACGCTCACACATGAGGCGGACCCTACGTTTGCAGCCATTCCAATCTTTCCAGGGTTGTTTCGCCGTAAAATTGCAACACTCGCTTGCAAGCCGCCGTAATGACAGACCACCCATGAAACGACCCCTTGCTTTACCCCTCTGCCTGGTTGCCTGTTCGCTGCTGCCCGCCGTGCTGCGCGCCCAGGAACCGATCAAACACCGGTTCCTCGCGGCCGACGAGTCGCGCGGCCAATTGGTCTATGTGGACCAGTTCGACCCCAGCCGCGACTGGACGCTCAAGACTCCGGAAAAGCACCGTGATATGCAACTCATCGGCGGCGGCAAACTGCTCACCAACACCGACAGCGGTTATCGCGAATACGATCTCAAGACCCAAACAGCCACCAAGGAAGTCAAACAGGATTTCCTCAGCGGCTCGACCACGGTTCAGCGCCTCGCCAACGGCCGCACCATCGTCGGTTGCAACCAGAAAAACGCCATCACCTTCTGCGAACTCGACGCCGCTGACAAACTGATAGGCAGTTGCTCGTTTCCACAGCTCAACAGCCTGCGCTTGTTCCGTCTGTCGCCGCGCGGCACCTTGCTCTTCGGGGCCATGGAGGGCAATGCCAGCAAAGTCATCGAGGCCACCCTGCAAGGCAAGATCCTGCGCAACCTCACCCTGCCCGACTCGCGCCACAACTATCAGGTGTTGGAGCTGCCTAACAAAAACCTGGTGGTCGCCGACGGCTATGGCGCCGCCATCGAGGAGTTGGACCTCGACGGCAAGACCGTGCGCAAGCTCGGTGGCAAGCCCGGCACCCCCGGCCTGCTGATGTATTTTTTCGCCGGCATGCAGGTGCTCAAAAATGGCAATATCGTCGTCAGCAACTGGACCGGCCACGATGCCAAGGACAGCACCAAAGCACCCCAACTGCTTGAGTTCGACCCGGCCGGCAAGCTCGTCTGGCAATGGCACGACCCGCAGCGCTGCGGCACCTTCCACGGGGTCATTGTGATGGACAATCTCGACACCCAGGTGCTTAACACCGACACCTCCTCCGTGCTCGGGCCGGTGCCATGAGCGCACGCGCCACTGATACCATGCTGAAGCCATCACCCATACGGAGTGCGGACACTCCTGTCCGCATCGCATCCTCGGTTGCCGAATTCAACCCGTGGCGGCACGCCATGAGGTTGTTAGTCTGCATCCCCGCCCTGGCGCTGCTGGGCGCGGCACTTGCCCGCGCGACCGACATCCCCGCCGCAGCCCCGCCGGCAGTCCAAGGCCTGGGCTTCGAGCAAGTGCTCTTCGTCAAGCGCCACACCTATAATTCCAACCACTACTATACCGAATTCATCAACAGCACCTGGCTGCCCGGCGGCAATCTTTGCGTGCTGAACTTGAAGGATGGTTCAGTTAGAGAGGTGGTTGCCGGGTTGTCCGGCGGGGTGTTCGAACGCTTTGATCTGTCCTTCGACGCCAAGCGGGTGGTGTTTGCCTGGAAAAAAGGCCCGCAGGACGGCTACCGGATCTATGAAGTCAACCTCGATGGCAGCGGCCTGCGGCAATTGAGCTTCCCGCAGGCCGATGAAGCCGAACTGGTGCGCAAGTACCGCGTTAACGGGCAATACCACCACGGCACCGATGACATGCAGCCGTGTTATCTGCCGGATGGCGGCATCGCCTTTATTTCCACCCGCTGCCAATTCGGGATTTTGTGTGACCCGCCGGATGATTTCACCACGACCGTGATCTATCGGATGGAGAGCGACGGCAGCAACCTCCGCAAGCTGAGTAACAGTTCAGTGAGCGAGGCCTCACCCGTGATGCTGCCGGACGGCCGGATCCTCTACACGCGGTGGGAGTACGTGGACAAGGGGGCGGTGGGCGTGAAAGGCCTGTGGACGATGCGCCCTGACGGGTCCGGCGCGGCGGAGGTTTACGGCAACGACATCGCGCTGCCGCCGACCCTGATCTACGGGCGGCCGCTGCCGGAAACCCCCAATCAGTATGTGGTCATGGGCGTCCCGCATTGCCCACAAAATGGGGTGGGCACCGTCATCCGGCTGGACATGACCCGAGATATCCGCAGCCGCGATCCGATGACCTACCTGACCCCGGATGTGGACATCAGGGCCGAGGGCGGCTTCGCGTTTCGCAAACCCGACGGCTCCTGGGTGAATGACGGCGGCGGTCGCGGGCCGTTGTTCAAGGATCCCTATCCGTTATCTGATAAAATTTTCATGGTCGCACACAAACCCGCGGGACCGCCATGGCAAGCGACCAATGGCTACGGCTTGTTCCTGTTGGATGAGGCGGGCCGGGTGACCCCGGTCTATCAGGATCCAGCTATCTCGTGCTGGCTGCCGTATCCGATAAAACCGCGCCCCACACCGCCGGTGACCGCCGCCTCGGTCAACGTGCCATTGGCGGCCAAGAACCAGGCGCTGTGCATGGTCAGTGATGTCTATCAAGGCATGGAGAACGTGGCGCGCGGGGAGGTGGCCTATCTGCGCATTATCGAACAAGTGCCGCGGCCATGGGCGGCGCGGCGGCGCTGGGGCGGGGACGAGTACGACCAGCAGCACGCCTGCATCACCAAGGACACCCATCTGGGGCTCAAGGTGCAACACGGGGTGGTGCCGGTGGAAACCGATGGCTCGGCCTATTTCTTGGTCCCCGCCGGCGCCAATATCATCCTCCAGGCGCTAGACAAAAATTTCCTGGCCCTGCAAACCGAGCGCACCTTTGTCAACTACGTGCCCGGCGAAGTCCGCGGCTGTGTGGGCTGCCACGAGGTGCCGCAAACCGCCACGTCCGATGCCCATTTGGTGCCGCGCCTGGCCATGCAGCGGCCGCCCTCGCAGCCCGGCCCGCAGGCGGGTGAAAGCGATGGCCGCCGGCCGCTGGATTATGCCACAGATGTGCAACCGGTGTGGGACCGGCATTGCCTCAAATGCCACAGCGCGGAAAACCCCAAGGGCAAACTCAATCTCCTCGGCACCCGCACCGAGTTGTTCAACCAATCCTACGAGAGCCTGGTGCCGGAACGCCGCCGGGGCAACTTCGACCGAAAGGTGTTAGGTCAGGTGATCGGTGAAAACCACCCCAAGACCGGCAATGTGGCCTATCTGCCGGCCAAGTCGCTGGGGTCCCATACCAGCGTGCTCATGGCCATGTTGGCCCCCGGCACAATCACACTGGCCGACCCCAAACAAGCGGAGCGTGCGGCAAAACTCAT
>JBILFE010000659.1:0-2745 GCA_044351705.1 Luteolibacter sp.
CTGGTCTAATCAGGATCATGTGGCTACCCCGCTGGCGGGCGAACGCCCAACCAGCCCGGCTGAAAGCGGAGACGGACTCTCTGCCGCTGATGGTCGGGAGCTTCGGCATCGACTCAGGCGACGGCCACCTCCACGGTGCGGGTTTCGACCGTTAGGGGCATGCCCTGCTCGGCACGCACTTCCAGACAGCCAATAATGGCCTCCCGGATATTGTTCTCGGCCTCCTCGCGGCTGCTCCCCTGACTTATGCAACCCGGGATCGAAGGACATTCGGCGATCCACACGCCATCCTCGTCGCGCTCCAAAGTGATGATGAACTTCATGGCGGGAACCTACCCCGGCCGTCCCCCTCAGTCAATACCAGATCTCCCTGCTGCAATGCTCCATTGGGGCGGCCCGTTCAGGCTAATGCGCCCCGGTCCAGGATTCGTCACCCCCCATCTTCTGCTCCCGCATCACCATCCTTTGCCTTGTCGATGTTTCTAAAGCGATCGTGCTCGCCCTCGAACCATGTCCAGAATTTAGATTCGGGGGATTCAGTGGCTGATGCGGGCATGGCGAGGAGTGAGGAGTGCGATTGCCCAGAAGACTCTCGCAAGGTTCATATTCTTCAGCGACGCTGATGTGCTGGCACCGGCGGATATTGCAAGGAGTTTGTCATGGGAAATCAAGAGCTAAACGACGGTTGTCCAGTCATGCCTCCCATGAGAAGGCAGTCAATTGGAAATTGAAGTTTACTTCAACTTTTTTCTGTGGGGTGGAGGTTGATTGGAATGGGAGAGTTAGATTTTACCACAAGCGGGCCGCGCAGCCCCCCGCTCGCCTGGGGGGACGGGAGGGGCGAAGTCCCCGGAGGTGATTTAGGGCGAAATCCATAAGCGGTCAAGCTGGCTCAGCTTGGCGGGGTTTGGGGCGGCAGCCCCAAGGCGCTGTTGCCAGCGGCCGGGGCCATGGTTAGGCGTCGCTCTGGTCGCTCTTGCGGGTGCTGGTGTAGATGGCCCGCAACTTGCGCGGGTTGGCGACAATAACCTCGTGTCCGAGGGATTCAAAGAAGCGGCTGGTCCATGGACTGTGTTGTCCAACTTCCATCGCAATCCGGCTTCCCGGATACTTCTGTGAGAGTCGCCTGAGTGACTCGCGATGATTGGTGATTGAGCGATCTTCCTCAATTTCGCCCGCGTGATTGAGTACGCAGACAGCGTGTTTCTTGTCGCCAAGATCAAGACCGATGGTGATGGTAGGGAATTTGCTTTTCATGTCGGCAGCGAGTGTATCACGGCGCTCAAGCGCCGCCTGCTGCCTTCTCATCTAATCTTGTTGGGCGTTTATTCATAGTGCGTCCATAGTCTAATGATTTTGACTATCCGTTCCTCTTCATATACTTGATAGACCAAGCGATGCTGGATATTAAGGCGCCTTGAATAGACTCCCCTAAGATCTCCAACAAGTGCCTCAAATGGCGGTGGATCCGCGAATGGATTCTCACCGATTAAATCTAGCAACTGCCTGGCCTTCTTGGCCAAGGAACTGCCCTTGAGCTTTTTCGCATCCTTCTTCGCCTGTGTGGTGTAGACCAGCTCGTAGCTCACAGGTCAATCTCCCGGCTGCAGTTTGCGATCGGTTCTTCCATCCCATGGCGGATCGAGTCTCTCATTCCTGGTATGCTGACAAGGTACAATGTCTCTTGAATCGCCCTCCAGTCAGCTTCGCCAACCAAAACGGCATTGCCACGCTTCCCGGTAATGTGGACCGGTTCGTGATCGGAAACCGCAGAATCAATGACCCTGTAAAGGTCTGAACGGGCGGAAGTAGCTGTGATAGTCTTCATGCAGGGACCGTGCGCTATCCCGTGCGGTTTGCAAGGAATTTTTTTCGCCTTTTTTTCACGCCCAACGTTAGATGTGCGCCCTCCGGCGCGGTTGAAGGGATGCTGGGATGAAATTGAAAAGCTATTGGCCGGTTGGTGCGCCATGACTTGTTGGCATTCTGATCTTCTTTGGGGTGGTGTCAATCGACCGAAAGTCCCGGAAACAAGTCTTGGATCTTATCCCGGATCGCCTCAACCCCGGCATTTCCGTTGAGGGTCACGTAGCAGACTTCGTCTCTCCGAACATGTGCAATGCATTCGATGGCGCCGCTTTCGGTAGTCAGGACATAGACATCAGACCTGTCGGGGAATCCAATAGAGCTTGGGGACATCTGCTTCGGAAATCGTATCCGTAGGGCCAAGGGGAGTGACAGAGGAGCTCCCGTCATCTGAGAGCTCATTGTGATTTCTGGCTGCTTCCGTAGTGTATTACCAAATTGATCACTTGGGATGGATGTGACATTGGTGAACGCTAGAAGGCCTCCACGCAATCACCGCAATGAAAGCGACGATACCAAGAATGATGATCGGTCGTGTCTTCATTTGTATGCCAACGTCAAGGTGACCTCCCACATCCTTCGACGCAGGGGTTGAGGGTGGATCTTTCACGGGAGGCTTTTCTGCGGGTTTGGTAGCCGGTTGGTCAGCCCTCTTTTGTTCGCGCCGTATCTTTTCGAGGGTGTTTCGAGCTGGATAAACCGCACCCACTGGAACGTCCTTGGCATTAGCTACCAGCTCCAACAGTTTATGCGGAGTGTTCGTGTTGCTACAAATTGACGCGAGTATCATGTAATCGGTCTGTCTGCTTCGTGAGAAGGCTTCTTCAAAGTGGGCAGAGAGGAACTCGGAATCACACGACTCATGTGCAAAAAGAGAAT
>JBILFE010000098.1:0-8563 GCA_044351705.1 Luteolibacter sp.
CCAGGTGAGCGCGGTGAATGACGCACCGGTGGCCAGCGCCCAATCCCTCAGCACGCCCGAAAGCACCGCCATTGCCATCACGCTGGCCGGCAGCGACCCGGAGGGATACGCCGTCACCTATCAAGTCAGCGGCACCCCCGGCCACGGCACCTTGAGCGGCACCGCCCCCAACCTGACCTACACGCCCACCACCTACTACAATGGCGGCGACAGCCTGAGTTTCACGGTCACCGACAGTGAAGGCGTGGTCTCGCCCGCAGCGACGGTTAGCATCAGCGTCACCCCGGTCAACCAGGCGCCCGTGGCGCTCAACCGCAGCCTGCCGGTCACCCTCAACACCGCCACCGCCATCGTCCTGACCGGTAGCGATGTGGACAACAACACCCTCACATATATCGTGCTGAGCCAACCCGCGCACGGCACCCTAACAGGCACCGCGCCCAACCTCACCTACACGCCCGCGGCCGGCTATAACTCGACCGACAGCTTCACCTTCAAGGTCAATGACGGCACGGTGGATTCCGCCAACATCGCCACGGTCTATCTGAGTATCGGCGCGATTGAGCCCGGGATTGCCTCCGAGTTCTTCCAGAACCCGCCGAATTTGTATTCCTGGCCGGACATGGCCAACCTGCTGCCCGATGACACCCGGATCGACACGCAAATGAGTCTCTCGTATGGCGATTTCCCAGCGGGCTATGGGGATCATTTCTCCTCGCAGCATGTGGCATACCTCAATATCACCAACGGCGGCAACTATGGGTTCAGCATCAGCGCCGACGACAACAGCAGGGTCTATGTGGATGAGACGTTGGTGATCCAGCAGACCTTCCCGCAGGCGGGATACAGCGCGCCGATCTTCCTGACGCCGGGCTATCATGGAATCCGGGTCGAGTTCGTGGAGGGTTATGGCGACAATTACTTCCGCCTGCTTTGGTACGGCCCGGGGGTGTCCGGCAATATACCCGCCAGTGCCTTCTTCCGCTGGGTCGGTTATACCGCCACCGCAGCGCCGCCCAACCTCGCGGTCATGCCAGGCAACACCGTGGCCTCCTTGAGCTGGTCCGCAGTGGGCCGCGCCTCCAGCTACAACCTCAAACGCTCCACCACCAGCGGCGGACCCTACACCACCATCGCCAACCTGACCGACGCGAGCCACCTCGACACCGGACTGATCAACGGCACGACCTACTACTATGTCGTTTCATCCATCGGGGCGCAGGGCGAGGGCGTGAATTCCGCCGAAATCAGCGTGACGCCCGTGGCGAGCGCCTCGCTGGTGACCTTTACCGAAACCAACCTGAATCTGAATCTGCTGACCGATCCCACCGGTGCGGAGATTCGCAATGACGGCACGCGGGTGCGGGCCTATCACTTTGGCACCGCCGACCTTACCACTGACGTTACCGTTCACGGGGTGCTCTTCACCAAGGGCGGCGCTCAAGGAAGCTTCACCGACACGGCCATGGGCAACTGGGTTTCCGGTTATGCCGGCTGGAACGGAGACTGGAACTTGAACTCAATCACCGATCCGGCTTACCGCCAATTGCTCAACTCCATGGTAATGGCCTCCTCCAGTTCGACCATCACGATCGGCAGCCTGATCCCCGGTCACACCTATCGCTTGCAACTCATCAGCAACAATCCACGCCACGGACAGATCAGCGTGGAAGGCAACACTCATACGCTTAGCGGCGGAGACAATGCCAACCCGGTGGTCCTCGCGGCACAGTGGGTCGCCGGCGATGACACGCTCAATATGAGCATGCTCAACAATGATATGCATTTCAACGCCTACGCCCTGCATGACCTCACCGCCACCTCGCAAGTCGCCGATGCCTCCACCTCCACGGTGACGGCCCAACCTTCGAGCGTCACGGCCAACGGCATCGCCACTGCCACCCTCAGCGTCACCTTGAAGGACTCTAACAATAGTCCGGTCGCGGGCAAGAGCGTGACGCTGGCCAAGACTTCGGGTCCTGGCAGCCCGGTCATCACCACCCTTGCCGGCACCACCGATAGCTTGGGCCTCGCCACCTTCACGGTCAAATCCACCACCACCGGCACCGATGTCTTCACCGCCACCGATACCACTGACGGCGTGGTGATCAATCAAACGGCCAGCGTGACATTCACCGCAGTGTCGCCTGTTGCCGGGGTCATCACTTGGGGGCCTGCCACCGATGACACGCTCAATGGGAGTTCCACCGCGTTTGTGCAGAGCGATGTTAATACCAACGGTACTTTTGTTGCCGCCGTGACCAACGGCGGTGGCGGTACCGTCAATGGCGTGCCGTTCCAGGGCGCAACCGCATACAGTGGTGCGCCGGACGGCATCACCAGCTACGGCTCAGCGCCCATCTCGCTGCGCTGGACCGCTGACGGCGTGGGTGGCACCCGCAATGGCCCGTACGGTGGACCGGGCAATCAATATGGCTCTTTTGGCTACGACAATGGCAGTGCCAGCAACCTGATCCTAACAGGTGGCGGCGAGGGCAATTCGCCCGGCACCATCACACTGGGTTCTCTGGTCGTGGGCAATTCCTATCAGGTCCAGATCTGGGCGCCCACCTGGGACAACACTTTCACGATATCGGTCGGCGGGGTAGGCTTGCGCGTAGGCAATCCGCCCGGCACCGTGTCCCAGTATGTGGTGGGCACATTCACCGCCAATGGCGCAAGTCAAACGATTCCGTGGTCGGGCATCGCACCCAGCGCCATTTCCCTGCGCGATGTGACCAGCGCGCCGCCGGCCACGGCCTACGAAACCTGGGCGGCCAATCCGGCCTACACCGGTTTCGACCTCAGCACCCCGGCCGCCGATGCCGACCACGACAGTCTGAGCAATTTTATGGAGTTCGCCTTCGGCTTGGATCCCACCACCGGCGCCTCCGTCAACCCGATCACTCCCTTGCACGGCAATCAGTTCAGTTATACCAAGCGCGCCAATTCCGGCCTCACCTACACCGTGGAATACAGCACTGATCTAACACGCTGGAATCCGGTCACGGCAAGCGAGTCGGCGGGCGCGGCGGATTCCAACGGGGTGCAGACGGTGACTGTCACGGTCACTAACGCGGCACTCAACGGCAAATTGTTTGTGAGGGTCAAAGCGCGATGAAAACGTAGTAGCGGACTTTAGTCCGTTCTTCAAAAAATCCAGCACCTAACGACTTTTACAAAGACAGATCGGACTAATGTCCGCAACAGTTCTTTGCAGTGGTTGTCTTGGTCCGCCTACGAGCTGCCGCGCTCTTCGTAGGCGCGCTGGTGACAGCGCGGGGGCGATGACCGGCTGCTCATGGGCATTCCTTCCGCATGACGACAGGAATGTCGTCGCTCCTCAAGTGGAAGAGGCACTCGGATTCGCAACTGTCCGATTCGCGGCTTGCCCAAGCGGAGAATCGGCATAGGCTGCACCTGTGTTTGCTCGTTCGACGTTGCTTCGGTCATGGTGTCGGCTCGGGTGCGCGCTGCTGGTGTTAGCCGCGGCCGCGCCGGTGGTGCGGGCCGCGCCGCGGTGGGGGAGTCGCAATTGGCAGTCGGACGTGGGTTTGCCGGACAACACGGTGGTGGGCATCGAGCAGACGCCCGACGGCTTCCTGTGGGTGGCCACGCCGGGCGGCTTGGTCCGTTTCGATGGCTTGCAATTCGAGTCGTTCCTGCCGGTACTGGCGGCCGGGGTGCCCACCAGCCTGATGGAGGCGATTCTGGTGGACCGGCGCGGCCGCTTGTGGGTTGCGATGGAACAGGGGACCTTGGTATGCGTTGACCAGGGACGCACGACGGTGCTGACCCGGGACAACGGCCTGCCGGACAAGGAGGTGCATCAATTGTTAGGAGATGCGACGGGAGGTGTGTGGGTGTCCTATCAGGGTGGCGGGCTGGTGCGCATCCAGGATGGCAAGGTGCGTGCGTTCACTGCGGAGGACGGCTTGCCCGGCGGTGGTCGCACCCACCAATTGGCGCTAGGCAAGGACGGGCAACTGTGGTTTGCCACGGGCAAATCCCTCGGCGTCTATCGGGATGGCAGGTTCCGCACGCTGGCGGAGGTCACGGCCCAGCGGATTATCGGCGCGAAGGACGGCGGCGTCTGGATATGCACCGGCAAGCAACTGTCCAAATTCGCCGCAGATGGCAAGTGGGTAAAGTTGGGCATGCTGCCGTCGTGGGATCCTAACACGAATCCAACAGTTCTGCACGAGGACCGGGCTGGCGACCTGTGGATTGGCACGCGGGAGGCGGGCTTGTTCAGGTATGACAACGCGAACCTGTCATTCGAGCGGCTCACCGAGCATCAGGAAATCCTCAGCATCAAGGAAGATCGCGACGGCAATATGTGGATCGGCACGCGCGGTGGCGGCCTGACCCAAATCAAGCCGCTAGGCTTGGAGCTGAAGGCCCTCGATGTGAAGTTCCCGCTCGCGCCGGTGAACTCACTCTGCCAGAACCAAACAGGCCACACGTGGGCTGTGGGCCAAAACGGGATGGTTTGGTCGAGTGAGGGCGGCGGCTGGGGCCCCTTGTCGGACCAGCCCGGTTGGCCCGAACTCATCGCCCGCTGCGTGACGGCCGATGCCAAGGACGGCGTCTGGATCGGCACCCAAGGCAAGGGGTTGTGCCACTGGCAGAACCAGTCCGTGAGCACCCGGATCGACGAAGCCGGCGGCCTGGCCGGGGAATCGGTCACCGCGCTGCTCACCGGCCCGTCTGGCGAACTGTGGATCGGGACCGATTCGGCCGCCGGAATCCCTGCCTTGCAATGCCTTCGGTCAGAGCAGTTGCAGGCGTTTGCGTTGCCCGCCGGCAGTGGGCCGGTGGTGGCGCTGGCAGTGGCTGCCACGGGCGATTGTTGGGCGGCCACCGCGCGGGGGTTCTTGCTGCGGGTGCGCAAGGGCGTGCTGAGCGATGAGACCGACACGACCTTCGCCCAAGCGCGGACGATCCGTTGTTTGTTAGCCACGGCCGACGGCAGCCTGTGGATTGGCTATGGCGGCGACGGCCTGGGGCGCCTCAAGGCCGGCCGCTTCAGTCAGTGCAGGATGGAGCAGGGACTGCACGACGACTTCATCTCGCAGATTCTAACGGACGGGCGCGGCCGCCTGTGGTTGGCGGGCAACCGCGGCATTTTCAGTGTGCGCGAGCACGAGTTGGACGAGTATGCGGCCGGGCGGGTGTCGCGGGTGCAGGCGGTGGCCTATGGCCAGCATGAAGGATTGCCGCGCTTGCAGGCCAGCCAAGGCACCTGGCCCGTGGCATTTTGCGACAAGAACGGCAGCCTGTGGTTTGCGATGCAATCCGGATATGCCGTCGTGCAGCCGCAAAATCTCCAAGACAACCCGGACCCGCCATCGGTGGTGCTCGAACGGGTCACCGTTAATGGCAAAACCGTGGCAGCCTATACTGCGGGCGAGGCGGTGGCGGCCCCCGACGCCAGCGCTTCGCCCGTCGCGTTAGGGCAGGGCGCGGCGCACTTGCGCGTGTTGCCCGGCCAGCGGCAGGTGGAATTCACCTTCACTGCCCCGAGTTTCAAGCTGCCGGAAAGCCTTGTCTTCAAGTACGGTTGCACGGCCTGGACAAGGACTGGGTCGAGGCCGGCCACCGCCGGGTTGCCGCCTATCCGCAAGTGCCCGCAGGTGACTATCGGTTTCAGGTGCTCGCCTGCAACAGCGACGGCGTGTGGAACGAATCCGGCGCGGCAGTGGCACTCACCGTCATGCCTAACTGGTGGGAGTCCGCCTGGTTCCGCGTACTCGCCCCGCTGGCGGCCGTCGGATTGTTAGGGGGCGGAGTGCTGCTGGGGTTGCGGCGCCGCCACCGGCGCCAGATCGAGCGCTTGAAGGTGCAGCAGGCCACCGAAAGGGAACGGGTGCGCATCGCGCAGGATTTGCATGACGACCTGGGTGCCGAGCTGTCGAGCATCGCCATGCTTGCGGATTTGGCGCAACACGATATCGGCGGGAACCAGGCCGTGCGTTCCCGCCTCGACGAGATCATCCATCATGCGCGGCAAACCGTCCTGCGGCTCGAGGAAATCGTGTGGGCGATCAACCCGACCAACGACACCCTCGAATGCTTCGCCAGTTACCTGTGCAAGTTTGCCCAGCGCTATCTGGAACTGGCAGGGGTGCGCGCACGCTTTGATGTGCCCGCCCGGTTTCCAGGCTTCCTGCTGAGCTCAATCCAGCGTCACAACTTGTTCCTGGCCGCCAAAGAGGCGTTGCACAATGCGGTGCGTCACGGCAGGCCGAGCGAGGTGATCTTGCGCATCACGTTGTGCGACCCGCAGGTTCGGGTGACGGTGGAAGACAACGGCTTGGGCTTTAACCACACGGCGCCCTTGACCGGCGGCCACGGGTCCGGCAACATGGCTAAGCGCATGATCCAAATCGGTGGAACCTTCGAGCGACGCAGCGTGACGGGGCAGGGGACCGTGGTGGTTTTGGCGATTCCTCTAACGGATTATTTGGCATGATAACACCTCCCCCAACGCTCCCCGTGGCCATCGTCGAGGACAATGCCGCGCTGCGCAAAAACCTCCAGGCCATGATCGAGCGCGAGCCCGCCCTCACATGCGTCGGCGCGTTTGCCGACGCCGAGCAGGCGCTGGCAGCCATGCCAGGCTTGGCTCCGGCGGTGGTGTTGATGGACATCAACCTGCCTGGCATCAGCGGCGTCGAATGTGTCAAACAACTCACGAGGGTCATGCCCGGGATCCAAGTGATCATGATCACGGTCTATGACGACTCGGATTCGATTTTCGAGTCGCTGGCGGCCGGTGCCAGCGGCTATCTGTTGAAGCCGGTGCAGTCGGCGCAATTGATGGAAGCCATTGAGGAAGTGCGGGCCGGTGGCGCGCCGATGAGCATGAGCATCGCGCGGCGCGTGGTGCAGGCGTTTCAGCAACCCGCGCCGGTGAGCGACCCGGAGGACCAGCTCTGGCCGCGCGAAATCGAGATCCTGTCGTTGCTGGCCAAGGGCCTGCTCAAAAAGGAAATCGCCGAGCACCTCGGCATCAGTTACTGGACGGTGCAGACGCATGTCGGCCGCCTCTACAAAAAACTCCACGTCCACAGCCGCTCCCAAGCCGTTGCCAAATTCCGCCGCCTCTGAGCCGGCGGGTGCGTCACACGAACGGTGCCAACAGCGGAATCTTGAGGCTGCGGTTTTTACGGTAAATCAGGAAGTCGCGATCCAAGGTGAAAACCACGCTCTTGGCATGCAGTTCGCTCATGCGCACGAGGCAGGCATCGGCCAGCGACATTGGCAGATTCGAGTACGCCTCCAGCAACTTGCCGACCGATCGCCATTCTCCGTCAAAATCGAAATCCACCTTCACCAGTCCGCGATGCAGCAACTGCATGAAATGGTGGGGAGAGAGTCCGCGGCCCCGCGTCAGGAAGGCGACTTCGGCCAAGGCGGCCTCGCAGGTGTGAACCGGCTCGTGGAGCCGGGAAAACTGCGCGGTGGTCCAGGCATGCCATTGCTCCCGCCGGTCTAACAGCGCAACCAGCGGACCGGCGTCACAAATCACCGCCGTCACTTGCCGAAGCCCTCCAGGTGCCTGGGATTGCTGGCCAAATCGTCAATGCCGCTGTCAAAACAACCGCACAAATCGCCGGCTCGTTCCAGCAAACTGGGCGGACCGGCCGACTTCGGACGCTGAACGGTCTTCTGCAAAGACTCGCGGACAATCGCCGACACCGAGCGGCCAGTCATGCGCGCCCGCTCTTCCACGCTCGCTTTTAACTCCGGCGGAATCTTGACGGTCAGGTTGGTCACCGCGCCACGGTAAGACACTCTGCGCGGAAAGCAAGACTTTTGAGTTCGTCTTTTGAGTTCGTCCCCCTTAGTCGCTCATTTTAGCGACTAGCCGGTTTTGGCCAACCGCCTACTTTGAGTCCGTGGATCGTCCTCACGAGCCTCTGCCACTCCCGCTCGCGGACAGATTCCTCACCCTTCAACCCCCACCCTAACACCAAATAACAACGTAACCCAAGCCAACGTGACACCATCATGAAACCTAGCAAAATAATGAATCGCTCCCTCCCCGCCCTCGCGGCGCTCGCCCTCACCCCGCTCGCCGCCCAGGCGTCGCTGATCACCTGGGGGCCGGCCGTAGATGTCATTGATGGGGGGGCCTCCGATGTGCTGGTCAACGGCACCTTTGTTGACGCCGTGACCACCTATGGGAATAAATCCGGTTCGGATGTGATGCTCAACGGCGTGACGTTCCAGCACTATTCCAGCTATGCCGGCACCACATTGACCTTCGGCAGTTCCAGCATTTCGATGACGTATCCTGCTGGTAACCTGAGTTTTCCCGGTGCCACCCCAAGCACTGATTACGAAAAATTGCTGGGTAATTCCATGTATGCAAACCACGGTAGCGGCACGATCACCTTGGGCAATCTGACCAATGGAAGGCAATATCAGGTCCAGCTCTGGGGGCCTGTATGGAACGGCGCGATATCCGACGTGTTTGACGGTCAGGTCACCATCAATGGGTATAACTATAGTACAACAAAACACAGCCAGTATGCCGTGGGGACGTTTACCGCCG
>JBILFE010000099.1:0-8561 GCA_044351705.1 Luteolibacter sp.
GTCGTGCAGAAGTGGTTTTCGTGCAAACATGGGCACCCAATCTAATTCAATCCGCAGTATTTGGCAAGCACGCGGTTTTACCTGCGGCTTGATAACCACTGACCAGTCCTTGGTTTAGATGACACATGGATGATCTAACATATTAGAGCAAAGAGAACCACTGATTACACTGAGAACCACTGAATCCACTGATAATAAATATAAATCAGTGTCCTCAGTGGGCTTCAGTGGCATCAGTGGTGTTATTTGCATGTCCAACCTTTTGGAGTCGGCATGTACCAAGGTATGATAGACGGGCACCGGGGTGTGCATTAGATTGCCTGCCCCTGATGAGTCGAAACCGTCCATGGAATGCCGCCGTTGACGACGGGGAAAGCGTCTGCAAGGCGTTTGCCGGCGGCGGCGAGTTTCTCGATTCGCTGGGTGTGCGCCAGCCGGATGGCGTGGTGCTTGATTTGAACTTGCCGGACGTGAGTGGCTGTCAGTTACGGCCGGGCCGCATCCGTTCCATCCGGGTGCGGCCCGTGCCAATCATCAGTTAGGGCTGTTCGCCTCAATCCTCTTCCAACTGGCCACCCACAACGCTTAACCTCCCATGAGCAGCATCACAATCAGTCTTATCACCCTGTTGTGCCTGACCGGCGGATTTCTGCTGGGAATGTGGCTGCAACATCGGTTGCCGGCTCATCATCTTACCAAGGAATCGCAGGACACCGTCAAGCTGGGAGCCGGCATGGTGGCCACCATGTCTGCGTTGATTCTCGGCCTGCTCGTCAGCTCGGCCAAGGACACCTTTGACGCCATGAATCTCGCCATTGCCCAGCACGGCGCACGCATCATCCAGCTCGACCACTTGCTGGCCGAGTATGGACCGGAGAGCCGTCCGGTCCGCGACCAACTCAAAACCTCCGTGGCCCAACAGGTGGATCGGGTCTGGCACCCATCCGCAGCGGGCGGGACCGGCCTGCGCGCCGTGGAAAAGTCCACAGCCATGCTCGACCTGCACGCCGGCCTCCAGGCGTTGACGCCACAGAACGCGCGGCAAAAAGCCACCCTCGGCCAGATCCAACAGATTTGTAGTGATATCTCGCAGAACCGCCTCTTGATACTGGAACAACAGCAGCAACCGGTAACGCCGGCGTTTATCGTGCTGCTCGCCTTCTGGCTGGCCATGTTGTTTCTGAGCTTCGGCCTGTACGCGCCGCGCAACGCAACCGTATTGGTCGTGCTGCTGGTTTGCGCGTTTTCGGTATCTTCCGCCGTGTTCCTGATTCTCGAAATGAGCCACCCGCTCGACGGCATCATCAAGGTCTCCAACGCGCCAATGCTCAAGGCCCTGGAAATGATCGGCCAGTGACACCACTCCACCACTCCACCAGCCCCTCATGGAGAAATGGAGTATTGGAGTGATGGAATAATGTACGAAACGTCATCCTC
The DNA here is from genome assembly GCA_044351705.1 of Luteolibacter sp. Lineage (GTDB taxonomy): Bacteria > Verrucomicrobiota > Verrucomicrobiia > Verrucomicrobiales > Akkermansiaceae > Luteolibacter. The sequence goes on from JBILFE010000099.1 coordinate 1,438, forward strand.
CAATACTCCAATACTCCTCTCTTCCACCACTCCACCACTCCACCACTCCACCACTCCTCTCTCCCACCACTCCACCACTCCAATACTCCTCTCTCCCATCACTCCACCATGAAACACAAACCGATACTCAGCGGCTGGCCGCTGTTCACAGTCACGGCGGCGATGTTAGCCGCCGCTCCGGTCCACGCCCAGCAAATCACCGGCACGCCCGGTTCACCCAGCGCCACGACCTCCATCGATGGCAAGCAACTTCCCGCTCCTGATCCAAAATTCGGTGGCGTGATCAAGGACGGCGCCCTGCAATCCAAAGCTTGGTGGGCACCGCGCATCGTGCCACCCAAGGATGCCCCCAACGTCCTGCTCATCATCACCGATGACTCCGGGTTCGGCGTGCCGGGTACGTTTGGCGGCGTGATTCCCACGCCCACGATGGAGCGCCTCGCCAAGACCGGCCTGCGCTATAACAACATCCACTCCACCGCGCTGTGCTCGCCCACCCGCGCCGCACTCATCACCGGGCGCAACCATCACTCGGCAGGGTTTGGAGTGGTCTCCGAGCAGGCCACCGGCTTCCCCGGCTACAACAGCATCATCGGCAAGGACAAGGCCACGATCGGAAGAATGTTGTTAGATAACGGCTACGCCACTTCGTGGTTCGGCAAGAATCACAACACGCCGTCGTTCGCTGCCAGCCAGGTCGGACCGTTCGACCAATGGGTGACCGGTATGGGCTTCGAGTATTTCTACGGCTTCAATGGCGGTGATGCCAACCAGTGGCAACCGAACCTGTTCCGCAATACGACCCAGATCTATCCGTTCGAGGGCAAGCCGGGCTGGAATCTGGTCACCGGCATGGCCGACGATGCGATTGATTACCTGAGCCGCATCCACCAGACGGCGCCCACCAAACCGTTCTTCGTGAAATACGCACCCGGTGCCACCCACGCGCCGCATCATCCGACCAAGGAATGGGTGGACAAGATCAGTGCGATGCATCTGTTCGACGGGGGCTGGAACAAGCTCCGCGAAACCATCTTTGCCAATCAGAAGAAACTTGGAGTCATCCCGCAGGACACCCAACTGGAGCCATGGCCCACAAAGATCCTCAAGAACTGGGACGACTGCACGCCAGAGGAAAAGAAACTCTTCATCAAACAGGTGGAAGTTTTCGCCGCCTATGAGGCATACAACGACTACGAAATCGGCCGCGTCATCCAGTCCATCGAGGACATGGGCAAGCTCGACAACACGCTCATCATCTATATCAACGGCGACAACGGCACCAGCGCCGAAGGCGGCCCGCTAGGCACGCCTAACGAAGTCGCGTGGTTCAACGGCGTCAGCGAGATGCCGGTCGCAGTTCAGATGAAGTTCTACGACGTCTGGGGCACCGAACAGACCTATAACCACATGTCGGCCGGCTGGTCCTGGGCCTTTGACACGCCCTTCACCTGGTTCAAACAAAACGCCTCGAAGCTCGGCGGCGTCCGCCAGTGCATGACCGTATCCTGGCCTGCGCGCATCAAGGAGGCCGGCGGCCTGCGCGAGCAGTTCATGCACGTCATCGACGTGGTGCCCACCATCCTCGAGGCGGCCGGCATCAAGGCACCCGCAATGGTGGACGGCATCAAACAAGCGCCGATCGAGGGCACGAGCTTCGCTTACACCTTTGACGCGAAGAACGCCAAGGAACCGTCACGACACAAGACCCAGTATTTCGAGATGATGGGCCAGTGGGCGCTCTATCACGATGGCTGGCTGCTCAGCACCGAGGTAAACCGCGCGCCGTGGCAGGCCTTCGGCCCCGCCAATCCCGACCCGCTCAACAATCAGAAGCTCGAACTCTACGACCTGAGCAAGGACTTCAGCCAATCGCAGAACATCGTCGCCAAATTCCCCGACAAAGTGAAGGAGATGAAGGCGATGTTCATCGCGGAAGCGAAGAAATACCAGGTCTTCCCGATGGACGCCTCGGTGGCCGCACGCATCGTCGCACCAAGGCCTAACATCACCGCCGGCCGCACCGAGTTCGTCTATACCAAGCCGATGGTCGGCCTGCCGCAGGGTGATTCGCCGATGTTGCTCGACGCCTCTTACACCATTACGGCGGATCTCACGGTTCCTGAAGGCGGTGCCGAGGGCATGATCCTGACTTCCGGCGGACGCTTCGCCGGCTACGGCTTCTATCTGCTCAAAGGCAAGCCGGCGTTCCTCTGGAACCTCGTTGATCTTGAACGTATCAAGTGGGAAGGCCCCGATGCGCTCACGCCCGGCAAACACACCGTCGAGTTCGACTTCAAGTATGATGGCCTGGGTCTGGGCACGCTCGCCTTCAATAACATGAGCGGCCTCGGTCGCCCCGGCACCGGCACCCTCAAGGTGGACGGCAAGGTCGTGGACACCAAGACCATGCCCAAGACCCTGCCCATGATCCTGCAATGGGACGAAGCCTTCGACATCGGCTCCGACACTCTCACCGGCGTGAACGATGCGGACTACAAGCCGCCGTTCACTCTAACAGCAAAACTCGACAAGCTCTCGATCAAAGTGGACCGCCCGCAACTCTCTCCCGAGGACATCAAGAAACTCGAGGAGGGAATGAAGGGGGCCGCCGACGCGAAGTAACCGTCGTTGCGGTTGGTCGCTGAGTGCTACAACACGATGTTCACACCCAAGGGCATCCCCGCGTCAAAGGACACCGCTCCGCAGGCGTTGGTCGAAGGCCTCGACTTCGCCAAGATGAAGACGGATTATGGTGTCCTCGGCGCATCGTTGAACGGACCGAAAATCTGGACGCCTGATTGGTCCGAGATGGAAATTGGAGTGGAGCGGGACTTCAACGGCATGAAGGCCATCTGGGTTGCCCAACTCAACATGTGTTGCGCCCGACCACACAGTTCACGCTCGCCAAGGCTGGCACCACTCCAATACTCCACCACTCCACCACTGAATGTCTTGGATGGCTATTTGGAGGTTAGCGTGAGGAATGTTGTGGAGTAACTGAAGAACCCTAGAAACCACCAAGTGATCACGAAACCACCATGAATCTCCTCTTCCTTTGCGTCTCTGCGGCTTTGCGCGAGTCACTCTTTACATCGCGGCACCTTTGACAACGCCCCCGGTTAAGACTTTTCTCGCGCAAAGCCGCGAAGGCGCAAAGTATTTTAGAAGCAAGAGATGGCAAATTCTTGGCAAACCGGTATGCTGGTGATGTGCCCCCCACCCGAGCCCCGAAACAACTCCCGGAATTTTCCTCGAACACTTTGACCTAGGGAAGCGGCCGATGGCAATGAGACGCCCAACACGCCGGCCCTTTCCAAGGAACCTCCTCGCCAACTTTCAAACGATCCGCCGCCGATGTACGATGACTCCGAACCTAACTTGATGGCTTTGCGCGAGGAGGTGGAGCGGCACTTCGCTTCCGGCACTCCGCTGGAAGTCATTTATTTCGGTGGCGGGCTGCCCGGTGCATGCAGGACGATCACGCCCCTTCGATATTGTGAACAGCGAGGGCGGAGCCACATCATCGGGCTTTGCCACCGGAGCGGAATCGAAAAAACATTCCGTTTGGACCGCATGCACCTTCCCGGGCCACCGCTGGCTAATGGAAAAAACGACTTCCGGGTCCTCGCGAAGTGCCTCGGGAATGCGCGCTTGATCGAGGGAATGCTAACGCAAATCGCGCGCTTGGGCAATCTGCCGATGGAAAATGCCTTGAACGCTCACTTTGAGCGACTGGACGAATTCGAGTCGTTTTTCGACGAGTATTCCTACGGCGGCTACACGCTTGAATTGAAGATCACCTCTGCTGTGATTTACCTGAGCCTCGGATACGAGGCGAACGCCTACGAAACGATGCATTACGAATTCACACCCGATAGCAACCCGCGCCTCACACCCGGCATTGCCACGCACTATTCACTTTACACCGGCAGGCCTGTCCCTCGCCGTTAAGAGGTTTCACGCGTAAAGCCGCAAAGGTTTTCAGAATGGCATGAAATTCCTTGTTTTGGAAAAACGGTATATGGGTGATTGGCATATCCCTAACCCAACTCCCCTCTCTTCCTTTGCGTCTCTGTGGCTTTGCGCGAGTCACTCCTTGCACCCCGGCCCCGGCCTGTTGGAATCCGTCCAAGTTGCTCTCGCTTACCTCCCACCTCTTTTCCATTTGACTCCTCAATGAAATCTGTCACTAACGGTCAACTCACATCGCCAGAACAGCCGCAATCGTCATGAAAATCAAATCGACCCTCCTGACCACCGTTTTTCTGGGAAGCTTGCCCGTCTTTGCAGGAACACCCGCCCCAACCGAACCGCTCACTCCCGCCACTCCCTCACCGTGGTCCTGCCGCGTGGCCATTTACGGTTGGGCGGAGGGACTTGATGGTGACATGGGTGTGCTCGGACGCGTCGCACCAGTAAGCATTGATTTCAGCGAGATCCTGGATCATCTGGACATGGCTGCCATGGGAGCGGTGGAGATTGGCTACAACCGCTGGAGTTTTCTATGTGAAGCTGATGGATATCCCGCTTGGGTCCCACCCGTCCGTCACAAAAAAAATTGACCAATTTTCAGACCACTTTATGATCCTTCATATGAGTACAACCGCGTCGTCGCCGCAGACCCTCTCAGTAAGCGAATTCAAGGCACACTGCACCGATGTTCTTCGCTCGGTTGAAAATACCGGAATTCCCCTGCAAATCACCCGCCACGGCAGGCCGGTGGCCGTGGTATGCAGGCCGGCGGATACATTAGCGCCGCAACAAAAGGCGAAACCCTTGCGCGATTGGATGGGCTCGCTGGCCGGAAGCGTCCAATTCGCAAAGGACTACGACCCTGAAGAACCCGCATTCACCCCGGAGGACTGGGAGGATCATCCGGCCAACCTCGATCAGCCATGAATTACCTGCTCGATACCAATGTCTGGATCCATCTGGGGCAGACTCCCACCCAAATCCCACTTCGGGTCCGCAAAATCCTGCTCAACGAGAAAACCCTCGCACTGTCGCCGATCAGCATCATCGAGATCGCTCAAAAACAAACCAACGGGCGCCTCACCTTGAGTGCGCCCCTTGAAGAATGGATCTCCAAAGCCCTCTTCGATGGCCTGAAACTCCTCCCTCTGACCCCCGCAATCGCCTGTGATACCTACCGCATTCCTGATTTTCACGGAGATCCTGCGGATCGTATCATCGCCGCCACTGCCCGCGCACACCATCTAACCGTGGTCACCTGTGATCGAAAACTCATCGCTTCCCCTCATGTGAAAACGCTCTCCACCCGCTGAAACGATTGCAGACCCAATGCACCCCAGCCCTCTCAAGATGTCAAAAGTGAAATGGCTTCGTTGCTTCGCATTCACCATGCTAGGTCTTGTCATGCTCCTGGCATTGGCATGGGCGTTCGGCGCGCTCTATTATGACGGGCCGGCGAAGGGGTTGGCCGCGGTGCAAGTGGTGGCGATTTTGGCGGTGTTCGTTTTCGTGCCGCGCTGGCAACGCAAGCTTGGCATCTTCGGCATCTGGTTCGCCATCGTGTTGACATGGTGGTTCATGCTCAAACCGACCAACGAGGGCAACTGGCAAGCCGATGTGGCGCAACTGGCATGGGCCGAGATCAACGGCGACGAGGTGACCGTGCACAACGTGCGCAACTGCGACTACCGTACCGAGACGGACTTCACCGCGCGTTGGGACACCCGCACGGTGCGACTCTCGCAGCTCACCGGCATCGACATTGCCATCACCTACTGGGGCTCACCGTGGATGGCCCACCCTATCGTCAGCTTTCAATTCGCCGATGCGCCGCCGCTGTGCTTTTCCATCGAGACACGCAAAAAAGCCGGTCAGACCTACTCTGCGATTGGGGGTCTTTACCGCCAGTATGAGTTGATCTGTATTGCCGCCGACGAGCGGGATGTCATCCGCCTGCGCACCAACTTCCGCAAGGGCGAAGATGTCTATCTGTACCGGATCGCCGCCACCCCCGCGCAAGCCCGCGTGCGCTTCCACGAATACCTGCGAACCATCAACCACATGCGCGAACATCCGCGCTGGTATAACGCCATCACCACCAACTGCACCACCAGCATCCGCGACCAGCATCCCAGCGCCCAACGCGTGCCATGGGACTGGCGGCTCCTGCTCAATGGCAAGGCCGATGAACTCATGCACGAGCGCGGGGCCATCCTCACCTCCGGCCTGTCCTTCGCCGCACTCAAACAAAGTGCCCTCATCAACCCCGCCGCCCGCGCCGCCAATGACGCCGCCGACTTCTCCAGCCGCATCCGCGCCGATCGCCCAAGCACGCCACCATCCAATACCCCATGACTATTCCACCCTCTATCATCCCGCTCTGTGTCGCGTTAGCCTTTACCGGCTGCGCTCCGGCGCCCCTGTCCGAGCAACAAGTTGAAAACCGCGCCGCAGCGGAGCTTCTCAAACAAGCAGGCGTCATCACCACACCCACCGAAGCACGCGCCGCCCTGTATCTGGGTTCAGCCGCCGAGTCTTATGCCAACCTGGATGCGGGCAAGGGCGGCGACCATGCCAGAACTCTCTACAATCAGGCAACAACGGGGCTCACCGTGCTGCTGCGATCCGCCGACAACGGGCGCCTGTGGAACCGCCGGCTGACGCTCACGTCCGGCACCACCACCTATCATCTGCGCTTTGCCGCGGGCACCCGCGACGGCATCTGGGAACCGAACTATTTCACCACTATCACTGCCGCCGCCAGCGTCCCGGATAAATCGATCCACCACCGAAACCGCCAGGACGGCGTCGGTGGCGCACTGGTGGGTGTCCACAAGACCCAGCCATTGGAAGCCTTCTCACCCAAAATCGGCGTCACCGCGCCGGTCACCGCCACGCTCAATTTCAAAGGCCACGACGCCACCCTGACGTTGCTCGATCCCGGCACCAAACCCAAAGCCCCCCTCGCCGGCACCGCACGCACGTTAGACGCCGATTTTTCCGCGCCGCTGGCGTATTATCCCAACCTGTCCGAATGGTGGAACGGCATTATGGGCGCATTGCGTGTCAACGCCTACATGTCCACCACCGGCCTCTATATGTTGCAGCCCTACAATCCCGACCGCATCCCGCTCGTCTTCGTCCACGGC